>JAFVRL010000320.1 GCA_017504325.1 Lentisphaeria bacterium
TCACATCCTCTTTTGCCGCACCGAAAGCACTGTAATACTCTTCTTCCAGAGCTTCAAAAGATTTATCCGGTTCAACATAAGAACGGGCGAGAATATAGGTAACGATCCCGGAAGAAGCCCAGGTATTGGGCAGGGAATCCACGTCGGTACCGATCACATTATATTTTCTACCAAGCTGGAACTCGTTATACACCTCTTTTTCATATCCCAGAGGCAATCCCACATCCAGCCAGAAGGTATTGGGCCGCAGGAAGATCGCCTTTGTCCCCATATCCTGCCACTCTTTGTAGTACTGTTCCATTTTTCTCAAGTTGAGGAAGATGGAAACAAAACCGATTACGGCATTGGGGTGTACTTTGATATTTTTGGGGCCATTGATATAATCCAGATAAGCATAGGTGCAGGCCCGCACATCCTTGCGGTCTTTTGTTGCTTTTTTCAGCACCTCATTCATCTGATAGACCATCATATCGCTTTTGGAGCCGAGTTTCTTGCATTCAGGGCAGAGGCAGAAGAGTGTGGAATCATTGGGGCAGAGATTGATGCAGTCGCCTTTTCTTACTTTCCATGCCTTATAAATCCGGTCGATGACTTCATGATTACTCATGCAAAGCTGCATCCGGTCGCCGGGGCCCACAGGCTTGCGTTCGCCGGAAGCATTCATGGCAAAATACTGGGGATATTTTTTACCGTAAGACTTCCACCACCAGGTGAAAGCATGACCGTAATGGATCCGGCGGCGGGAACCCAGTCTCTGCCGTTTGCTCCATACCCGCACATCCTTCACCCATTTGGCATGTTCTTCCTTTGTCAGCTCAAACTCTTTGGGCAGATCCAGTTTCTTTATACTGTACAGACTTTTGATCCCTTCCCGCAAGCCGCGGAATTCCAGACAGCTTCTCCAGGAATTTCCGGAAACAGGAAGAGTAAGGATATTTTGTTTTGTATAAACAATCCCTTTTTCCCCGGGTTCAAGGTGACGGATATTCAATACATTATTGAGAAAATCATAAACAGCATACAGTGTCCCGCAGCGGGAACGGGAAAAAGAGCCGAACAGAGAGTCATCTATCTTTTTATTGTTGCTTCTTATAACAAAATCTTCCCCGTAAAGGTAGATATTTCCATCAGGAGATATTTCCCATCTTGCCTCTTCCGTAAGAAGTTTTTTCTTATCGGAAGGAGCTTTTTTCCCGATATAAAAACGGGTCTTTTCCTTACCTTCTTTGGTCAGAATGGGAACCTTTTTCCCTGTAACAAGGGCAAGGTGATACTGCAATTCCTCTGCCGCATATTTTTTGATACTGTCTGTCTTTTCCGGCAGAATGATGGCACTTTCGGCAGGATCAACGGTAATACTCCTGCCTGCAAAAAGAAGCAGGGAAGAAAACAATAAGGCAATGGTAAACAAACTTTTTTTCATTGTATATTTTCCTTAAATTATTTACCGGTAAAGTAGGGTCTTACCCCTACAAAGTTAAGAACTCTCTTCTGACCTGCGGGTGCGCCTTCGTCAGTAAAGGTGACTGTTGCTTTATCCTTTTTGGCACGGAAGATGACTTTACGGTACACGATCTGTCTTGTCTTGGTGTTTTTACCCCATTTGGTGATATTGCGGTATTCATAACCTTTTTCCGGAATGATCTCCACATCGGAAAGAACCGCATTGAAAACAAACTTGTGGTCGATTCTCATGGGTTTGACAATGTCATCGGGATGGGCGGTTACATAGAAGAAAGAATAGAGTTTGCCCGGGGTGAGTCCGGTAATGACCTGACTCAATTGATTTGCGCCTTTGCTTCCGGCGATAAATTCCGCACAGGTATCTCCGCATCCGTAAAGATCCTTTGTACGGCGGCCCTGGGCATAAGCACCTGTTCCCAAAGTGGGGATGGTTCTTGCCTTGATGCTTCCATCGGGGGCAGGAACACTCTTCCAGTGTTTCAATCCTTCCACAAAGTCCCCGTCTTTCATGTGACCGGGATTGAGTTTGTAGCCGAATTTTTCAGAGAAGAGAGTGGTATTTCCTTCCACAGCATAGTGACGCATGAGCGCGGTAAGATAACGGAAAGTTTCTTCATCGCCGCTGGTCATGGAGTATCCGCCGATACCGGCAAGATCGACACAGACGGGATCGGTGGCAAGAGTCTGGAAGTAACGGTCAAAGAAGTATTTGGGATCGCTCTGGGGGAAGCAGTCGATAAAATAACCTCCGGGGAGGAAGTAACTGCCGATGATGAACATGAAACGATTCTGGGAGTCGGGAATAAAGGAGGTGACTTCTTTGATGTGACGGGGATAGTTTGCAAGCTGTTCTTCCAGTTTTTTCATATCGGGGGAAACAGTTGCATAAGTTTCCATCAGAATTTTTGCTTTGCCTTTACTCATATTGGAGATACCGGCAATATGGGGACGGTGGATGAGAGGACGGTTGAAGAAGTTGTACCAGTTTACACCGTGCCAGAGCCAGACGGGTTTGTCCAGATCCTGTAAAAGCCAGCCCATTTCACCCAGAGCCAGCAGAGATTCTTCTGCGCCGTTGGGCCAGGATTCGTCAATGGATCTGCCCAGGGTGTGTTTGAGATGACCGCATTTTCTCACGCTTGCCGCCATACCGGGCCCATCCACCCAGAGATTTCTGGGACTTCTGGTAAAGCCCTGTGTACCCAGATAGAAGAAACCTCTTCTGTTAAATTCAGGGTAGAGAGCTTTCTGCCAGGGCAGGTGTCCGGCATTCTGGATCATAATGGTATTGATATTGTGCCACATATATTTCCGGCAGAATTCAATATCTGCTTTCAGAGGACGGTGGCTTTTATACTCCACATTGGGATAGAAAGAGTGGAGAGCGGTTGCCCCCACTTTGTGAATGGTGATGATGTCCTTTTTACCGGGAGTACCTTTTCCGGCAACAGTGACAACGTGTTTTCCTTTAGGAAGATAACGCATGGTGTCGGAGTCTTCCCCTTTGCGGTATTCCACAACAGGAGTTTTATTGTCGTCGATATAAGCAAAAAGTTCAGGAATGGCGGAAGAGAAAGCGATTCTGTACCAGTTGTCTTCTTCGGCAATAAAGGTATATTTTCCTTTCTTGAGGGGTTTTTCCACAAGTTTGACTACAAAGTTGTTGAGTCTTTTTGCTCCGGGGGCTTTCAGAGGTGCGCCGACGGCAGTAATGGTATAGGAGCTGCCGTAAATAACTTTATTGCTGCTTTTTTCCACCATATCCGCCTGAATGAAGCCTTTACCCATGGGGAGTTTTCCCAATTTGAGTTTGGCGCATCCGAATTTGTCAAAGGCGGCACTTTTGGTAATGGTGGCTTTCTGACCTTTTGCGGGAGCGTAACTTACCTTACAGATATATTTGGTAAAGTCCGCATCCACGGGACTTGCCACACTGAACCACATTTCCCCTGTTTTGGCACATACTTTACTTACCAGAGGATAATGAAGGGTCACCCTTTTGGAAAGAGTTTCCCAGCGGGGCATACTTTTTGAGCCTTTTTTTCCTTTTTCGGTAAGGGGGATCACGTATGGATCACACATTTCAAATTCCCCTGTGGCACCGGCACCGTAAATACAGAATGTATAAGTATTTTTTGCACTGGGAGGCATGGCGGCGATCCTTTCCAGTTTCACCCATTTGCCTTTGGTATTTGCAGGGATTTTGGAAGTCTGCACACTTTTTGTCCAGCCGTTATTGTAAATGAGAACGGCAAAATAACGGGAAGAACATTTCAGATTTTTCGTTCTTACATAGGCACCGAATTTATATTTTTCCCCGGGCACCATGGTGAAGGGGCCCTGCTTGAAAGATTCGCAGGAAGCAAGATCGATTTTGATGGCAGTTTTGCCATCAGGCCCGGCACCGGGAAGTCTTGTTACTTCATTATTGTAAACTGCGGAATTTTTGTTCCACGGCCCAAGATTGGTACTGGTTCCGGCAAATTCCGGATTCAAGAGAAGATTCTGTGCCGCCGCAGTAAATACTGCTCCGCAAACGGCAAGAAAAACAAAGATTTTTTTCATTTTTTTCCTTTCTTTGAAA
>JAFVRL010000321.1 GCA_017504325.1 Lentisphaeria bacterium
ATGACTTCATTGCCCACACCCACTTTGGAACGGTATTGTTCCGGCAGGTTCACATCCACGATCATCTGGCTCATGTCCGGAATGGTGATAATGACCTGTTTTCTTCTTCCGTCCATCCCAACTTTCACTTCAGGATTTCCCCAGATCCTGTCCGGGTCACCGTATGTTACGATCCCGTCCACCGGGGCGGTGAGGGTCATCATGGGGATCCAGGAGGAGTGTCTTTTATATTGCCGTTCATTGTTTCTCAAGGTGATCTCAAGACGGTAGATGGCATTGTCTTTCTGGGTGAGTTTTGCTTCCGTACTTACTTTTGCCTTTTCGTATCCCAGACGCGCCTGGGCAAGTTTGTTGCGCAGATCTTTGAGTTTATTGGGATAAGTATAGCGTTTGAAAAGTTTTTTCTCCAGAAGGGCGGAATTGAGTTTGGTTTCCGCTGCCAATACTTTCTGCCGTTCCTTTTCCACATTCTTTTTGGCTGTTTCCTCTGCATCGGAGTCGGCAAAAATACTGTTGTCGTATGTATCTTTTGCCTCATCATAAGTTGTCTGCATATCGTCGAGATTTTTTTCTGCATCGGAAACGGCAAGGTTCTGGGTATCCCTGTCCCTGGGGCCTTCCAGACGCACATATCTTGTGTAAGCATCCAGACACTCGGTGACTTTATCCCTTGCTGTGCGCAGTTCTTCCTTGTTGGTGCTTACCAGAACTTCCCGTTCCGCATGGGCAATGGCAAGGTCTTTTTTTGTCTGTTCTATGGTAAGTTTGTAATCTTCCACTTTAAGGAGGAGATCCGCCGTTTCAAATTCAGCAACGATTTCCCCTTTTTTTACCTTTACATTTTCATCCACCACTTTGACCAGTTTTGTGGAAAAGGGTGCCTGAAGGGCAAGTTTATGCTTAACCTTGGCATTGACGCTGCCGCGCAGAACGATCCCGATGACCATCTGCCCTCTTTTCACCGGATAGATCCTGTCCGGTGCATCATTGTTCTTTGCTTCCTGTTTGGAATTTTTTGTGCGGGATTTATAGAAGAAAATCCCGCCGGCACCCAGAAGAAGTATCAGAAGCAGTAAAAGAATGTGTTTAAGTTTTTTTGACATTTTTTTCATGATCATTTTCCTTCAGGAACTTTGGCGGAAGGAGATTTTTTTATTTCTTCGGCATCTTTTCTTGACCAGCCTTCTGCAGTGGTGTCAAAAAGGGCATCCCACAGCGCATCCGGATCCTGCAGTATTCTCATACTGAAGAACCCTTTTTCTGTTTCTGTTTCTTTTTTCGCTTGAGATTTGAACATGGTCTTGGAAAGACGGATGGATCTGCCGATATCCTGCAATGTTTCCGCATTTTTCTCGATGTCCAGCAGAACACTGTAAGGAGATTTGAGGATATGGATCTTCATAAAGAAGATAAGCTGTTTATCGGAGACCGTAAGAGACCGGGCGGTAAAAAGGGAACCGATCAGAGGTATATCACTCAGGAAGGGGGTCTTCCGCAGCCGTTCAATGGTTTCGCTGGAATAGAGACCGCCCAGGGTGATGATCTCACCGTCTGCCGCTGTGAGAGTTGTGGAAACATTACGGATGGAGACCACCGGAACGGTACTCTGGGCATCTGCTGTAACAAATGCCTGATAACGGACTGCCTGTATGATTTCCGGTTTGATTTCCAGCCGGACGGTATCATCGTTGATGATGATGGGTTTGATGGAGAGGTTGATACCGGTTTTTTTGAATTTGATATTCTGGGACACACCGGCGGTGGTCACTGCCGCTTCTGCAAAGGGGATCTCTTCACCGGTGGTCATTTTTGCATCGGTACCCAGTTCCGCAATGATATTGGGGGCGGCAAGCAATTTGGAGTCGGTACTTGTGGCAAGCCATTTGATGGCGATCTGCAACTGCTTGAAACTGCCCAGAGCACTTCCTTTGGCAATGGGGAAGAAATCAAAACCGGAAAACTGTCCGGCATTATTGCCCTGTCCCGGATTGGTAAGATCCAATCCGAAGGAGTTGGTCGTATTGGTCGCTGCATCATGTTTGGTATATTGCAGCTGAACATCCCTTTCCTGCCCGTTTTCCACCAATACTTCTATGACCTGGGTCTCTACAAGTACCTGGGGGGAGGGCTGGTCAAGAGCTATAAGCATCTCTTTAACGATTTCTGCCCGTTCACGGGGAACATTGAGGATGACCATATTCTGTTTTTCAGAAAATTCCACGGTTCCGCTTTCCCCGATCAGTCCCTCAATGGCATCCTGCGTTTTGTCATCTGCCTGCATGAAGCGCAAGCGGTAGATGATGAGGGAACGGGGCGGGGTGAGAGGATCTTTGCTTTCAATGTGCCGTACAGCTATATAAGGGGAAGCAGGAACAAATTTTTTTGTGGGGATCACCGGCTGGGCGGAGGAACGGAAAAGGGCGGCGAGCCGTTTGATCACAGCGTGTTTGCCGCTGTTGGGAGCCATTCCGGTGGAAAGCTGATCCAGTTCATTGGCGATTTTTTCCTGTTTTTTCTGGATGTCCTCCTTCTGTTGTTTTTTTTCAGGGGCAGAATTCCGGGCATATACGGACATGGGGGCAAAAATACATGCAGCTGCAAAGCAGGAGAGGAGAATACCTGTTTTCATGGTTATACCTTCTTCTTTACGAGTCATCTTTTCTTTCTGCGGAAAAATATTACTCTTTTTTGTATTTGTAAAACATAACTCTCAATACTATACATCTTAAATTGCAAAATTGCAATCATAAGGAAGTACTTTTGCAGAAAAATTCCTTTCCCGGAACTTGAAGACTTTAAAAATTTCCGGCATACAGTATATTATTATGCTGTGTTATTTGATTGTAACAAAGACAAATATAATGCCCGAAAGGAACAGACTCATGGATTTGAAGGACATACAAACAGCCTTACAGCAGAAGAAAGCATTTATTTCTGATATGGATGGGGTGGTATATCATGGCAGCAGACTTCTGCCCGGAGCTGCCGCATTTGTGCAATATCTGCTTGAAAACAAAAAAGATTTTCTTTTTCTCACCAATTCCAGTGAACGGACTCCGAAGGAACTTTCTGCAAAACTTGCCCGTCTGGGGATCGATGTGGGGGAGGAACATTTCTATACCAGCGCACTTGCAGCGGCGGATTTTCTTTCCCGGCAGAAGGAGAACTGTTCCGTCTTTGCCATCGGGGAGGCCGGATTATACAATGCGCTTTACGAAAAAGGCATCACCATGAATGATGTGAATCCGGATTATGTGGTTGTGGGAGAGACCCGTACATACAGCTATGAACGGATCGAGAAAGCTGTGCGTCTTGTGCTTGCCGGAGCGAAACTTGTAGGGACAAATCCGGATATGACAGGACCTGCGGAACAGGGGATCGTCCCCGCCACAGGCGCATTGATCGCCCCCATTGAACTTGCCACAGGAAAAAAAGCCTATTTTGCAGGGAAACCCAATCCCTTTATGATGCGCCGGGCTGTGAAAAAACTGGAGGCGAAATCCTGTGAAACTGTGATCGTGGGTGACCGTATGGATACAGATATCGTTGCCGGAGTGGAGGCGGAGGTGGATACCGTTCTCGTATTGAGTGGTGTTACTGCAAAGGAAGATCTCCATAAATTTGCCTACACACCCAAATATGTCCTCCGGGGACTGGATGAACTTACAGATATCCTGAAAGGATGAAGCATGGCACAGATCCTTAAAGAACATAAAGTGGAAAGCAAAGAATTTCTTGCCAAAGAGCTTTTCAATGAAAGAAAGTTTGATAAAGCATTTCCCGTTACTCTGGAAGCGGATCAGAACGATCCCCAGATCGTTTACAATCTGGGATTCATGTATTACTTCGGCAAAGGGGTGAAATGTGACCGGAAAAAAGGTGTGTTCCTGGTAAAAAAAGCGGATGAAATGGGATGTAAATATGCCGATAAAGTCCTGCGCTGGATGATTTTTGATATGCGGGAACGGTTCTGGGGGCATCTCTTTGGTATTGTTATGGGTTTTCTGGGGATGTATTTTGCCTGGTCTGCGGGTCCGGCGGATGTTTTATCTGTCTGTACCCGCCTTGTGGCAACTTTTATCGGTACATGGTATCTTTTCTTCAATATTTTTTCCATTGTCTTTGCCGCATGCAACCGGTATTTCATGTATCTGGGCGAGCGTGCCGGAATGTTCTTTTTCTCCTTCATAGGAGTCATAGGCGGTGGCCTGCTGCTTTTTCTTGTGTATATTGCCATTCTTGCCATGGCAAATGTGATCACACCGGAACGGCAGGCAATGATCTCCGCCATCGGTACCGGTATCGCTCTTTTTGGAGCCGTTGCCGGATTCCGTATCGGACGCAGTGTGGGGGCATGTATCGGGGAATCCACCATTCAGGCGATCACAACACATGAATAAAACAAGAGGATGATATGGCTTTTTTTCAATGTAATATTTTTTCAGAAGCACTGGGAATGATGACCAATGTGAATGTGGTCATGCCCCAATTTACCACCGGAATGATCGGCTGGACGGAAAAGGATACCGGCAGCCGCCCGGTGCTTTATCTGCTGCATGGGCTTTCGGATGATTCTTCCGTATGGATGCGCCGTACGAATGTGGAACGCTATGCCACACAATACGGACTTGTGCTGGTAATGCCGGACGGCGGCAGAAGTTTCTATACAGATATGAAATACGGTCTTAAATATGAAGAATACATTGCAAAGGAACTTCCCTCCCTCATGGCAAAATTTTTCCGTTTTTCCACGGCAAGGGAAGATACCTTTATTGCAGGAAATTCCATGGGCGGTTACGGTGCATTGAAGATCGCACTCAAATATCCGGAGACTTTCTCTGTCTGCGGCGCATTTTCCGCCGTTCCCGATCCCATGAAATTATATGCGCTCTATCCTGCGATCAGCAGGGAACTGGATCATATTTTCGGTTCCATTGATGAGTTCCGCTATTCTGACGATGATGTATATACTCTGTCTGAAAAAAGGATCGGTGAAAACCGTTTTCCCGGTCTTTATCTGTGCTGCGGAAAAGGGGATTTTCTCAATAAGGAAAACTGCCGTTACAAAGATTTTCTGGAGGGGGAAGGCGTGGAATTTACCGCAGATCTCAATGACCCGGGCGACCATGAATGGGGATTCTGGGATAAGAAGGTGCAGCAGTTTATCCGTTTCCTGCCCATAAGCAGAAACAGGGTATGACGGAAAAATCATATCCTGCGTTTTTTCCCGATAAAACAGTGTTCTCCGCATCCGGGGCAACGGGCGGAATTGCCTTTCTCATTGCAGGCAAGAAAAGAAATATGGCAGTTGTCACAATGAAAAAGCCGTTCTCTTACTACGGACCAGTCATAGGACGGCCGGTGTTTGAGTTCGCTGTGCAACCAAATGACCAGCAGAATGGAAAAGGTGGCAATAATAAACGCACTGAAGATATGAACCGGGGGTATGGGGATCATTTTTTCTCTCCTCCTTTTATATTTTTGTCTGCAGGTATCTCTGCTGTATTCCTGTTTTCCCGGAGGGTAAGAAGCGTTTCCGACCAGATCACCGTGCAGTAAAAAACAGACCGGGAGACTTGTTTGTTATACCGGAACGGATCACCGAGAAATGTATATAGTTCATGTCTTGCAAGATGATCAAGAGCTTTTATGCCGCAGGAATGCATGAGGATAAGTTCCGGCGGCAGACCTTTGCCCGGTGTTGTGATCCTGTATCGGGTGAAGGAAGATACTTGATCTTTATATTTTTCCAGAACCGTTGCACCTTTTTCAGCAGACATGAGAAATCCTTTGCGGACTTTGCCTGAACTGAATTGCCATACAGGAAAATCCTTTTCCGTTATAAGGTCGGGAGCTTCTTTTTCTGTGGAAAGATCCTTTTTTTCCATTGCCTGCATCCTTTTGTCCCTGCTGCTGGAAATGGGGATCACTGCAGAAGAAAAGGAGGAGAGTTCTGCAAGGGTACGGGAAGGGGATAAAGAAATATCTTCAGAACTTTTTTTACTTGAGAAAGAAAGGCTGCCGGAATATTTATGCAGCATTTCTCTGGAAAATGGAGGGACATGGGAGTAGTTTTCCCACGCTCCGAAACTGAATTTTTTTTCTATCTCCATAGCTTTGACCGGGTCGGAATAGGCAAGAAAATACTCCAGACCGTACTCTTTGACAGCCATCTGTACTTTTTCCGGGGTCAGAAGTAATGTGAACCCCTTGCCGGGTCTTTTGATGCTCCGTTCATTGATGATCGGCCGGAAAAGAAGGAAAAAAAGTACATGAAATGCGATAGCCGCAACCAGAAGGATCAGAACACTGCATACGGAAAAAGTATCCCTTTTCCCGGCAGAGACCGGGATACGGCAATGGGAGGAAAAAGCGGAGGAGCCTTTTTCCTGTGCAAGTTTTCTTTCTTTTATTTCACCGTTCCGGTATGTCATAGATTCTCCAGCACTTTTCCGCTTTCCGGTAAAAGGTATTTAATCTCTGAAAAGTGTTTTTTCTTCCGGCGAACTTTTCGCAGCAAGAATAAACGCATTGATATTGAGTTCATCTGCCAGTGCCATGATCCGCGCGATCGTTCCGAACTGGGTATTCAGATCCGCCCGGATGACGATGGAACCGGTACCGTCAGCAAGTCCCACCACATCAGAAAATAATCTGGTTTTCAATGCATCCATATTTTCAATGATGATGTCGTTGAAATAGATCTTCCCCTGTTTATCCACAGTGACAATGTATTTTTTTACACTGTATGTTCCCGCATTGGCTGTCTGCGGGAGAGTCACCGGGATCGCTGAAATGGATACAAAAGAACTGCCCAGAACAAAAAAGAGCAGAAGAAGGAAAAACACATTGACAAAAGGGATCAGTTCCGGCATGGGTGATGCCGTCTTCAGATTCGGCTGGATCCGGGATGGGCAGTTATCTTTTATCCTGTAAAAATTCCGGTACTTCATAGGTTCATCCCTTTTCCGCAACATTCTGAACAGTTTTTTTCTGAATTTTATTTCTGTGCTGGAAAAAATAGATAAGTTCCTCTTTGGCTTTTTCCATTTCCAGACAGAAACCTTCCACACGGAAAACAAGATAATTATAAGCAATGTAGGAGGCTATGGATACACAAAGACCGGCTCCGGTAAGGGAGAGAGCTTCACTTACTCCGCCTGAAAGTTCCGCAAGTGTGATGGAAAGTCCCTGTTTGACCTGCATCATAAAAAAGGTCTCCCCCATTCCTATCACCGTTCCCAGAAGTCCCAGCATGGGGGTCACTTTGGCAATGGTGGCAAGGATGACCAGACGGCTTTCCAGCCGGGGGATCTCAAAATGTGCCGCTTCATCAATGGCATTGCGGATATCATCATCATTCTGACACGCTTTGATCCCCGATGCGAGGATCTTTGCCACCGGGCCGGGGGTATTGTCACAAAGAGTGATCGCCTCAATAAACCCGTCTCTGCGGAGTACATTCACCAGACCGGTCACCAGTTCCCGTATATCCACTTTGGAACGGTGGAACTGATACCATTTGGAAAGAAAAACGAAAAGTGCAGCAATACTGCAAACGAGGATCGCCCAGAGTACCGGTCCGCCGGCTACAAGAAATTTCCAGAAAGTCATATTTTTCTCCTTGTTTCTTAAAAGTGTATCGTGATTCAGGGGTTGAATTTCATTTGTTTAAGTGTATTAAAACGGTTCTGTGCATCTTTTCTGCTGATCAGTCCGGCATCGTAAAGATAGCGCAGAGCATTTCTTGCGTTTTCAAATGCAGACAGTACCGGGGTTTTGGCTGCGCTGTCAATAAGACACTCGGCCGCCTTCACACACCAGATGGATACTGCCGGGTTCTTCATGGCTTTTTTGGCAGGACAGGAATAGAGAAGCTGTTTGTAAAGATTTTCCGCTTCATCCTTTTCCCCCAGAAGTTCATGGCATCTTCCTGCTTTGTATGCCGCTTCCGCCCTGAACTCTTCCGGAGCAGTGTTTTCTCCTGCTATCGTCTGGAAACAGGCAAGTGCCTGTTTCAGGGATTCCTGATCCTGTGATCTGGCAGAAAGCAGGATGTTGCCCAATGCCCCCTGCGCTGCAAATGTGAGGAGCGGATCGCTCCCTGCCGCAACGGAGGCTTTGGTGTAGGCTTCCAGAGCTTCATCTATTCTGCCCATTTTATAAAGCAGTTCCCCCATTTTACAGCCTGCCTCCTGATATACCGGGCCCTGGGAAGTGATCTTTACTGTTTTCTGCAAAAGTTCCAGAGCTTCATCTGTTCTGCCTTGAGCAGCTGCGATGCGGCTCCTTTCGTAAAGAACTTTCCCTTCCAGCATTTTTCCGCCTTTTGCAGATGACGGCATCTTCATCAGTCTGTCCAGAACTGCGGATGCTTTATTATACGCCCCGTTTTCGGTGTAGTGACGGCAGAGCCGCAGCAATGCTTCAGGAACAAGGTCGGAAGCCGGATATTTCCCGGCAAGGAACCACGCCGTTTGTTCAGCAGAAAGTTCGTCATTCTGAAGAAAATACAAATGCATGAGCCAATATGCGGCAAGCGGGGCGGTGGAATGACCGGGGAACTCTTTGACCAGACGGTGGAGGCAGTAAACCGCTTTTTTGTAATCTTTTTTTTCCAGAGAAAGCATGGAACAGGCTTTAAGGGCTTCCAGCAGATCCTGTAATTGCGCAGCAGGTTTTGTATGGATATACTTTGCAAAAAGTTTTTCCGCTTCTTCTTTTTTCCCTGAAAGCATGTTTTTCATCCCTTCCAGAAAGGGCAGTTCCCGCAGGATCCCGCCGGAGGTGGGACGGGAAAGCATCAATTTTTCATACAGTTCCGCCACTTTGCTGTTTTCACGGGTGTGGATGGCAATACGCAGTGCTTTGTAAAATGCTTCCGGAGCAAGAGATGGTACTGTATCTCCCAGTGTTTCATAGATCGAAAGACTTTCCTTGAAATGTCCGCTTTCCGCCAATGTTTCCGCAATAAGCAATTCTCCCTCCTGCTGCCGGTTTTTCTGTTTGAAAAACTCCCGTAACACTGTAAGAGCCTGCCGGGTCTTTTTTTCCCGGAGCATGATGAGAAGATAGTTCCTGCAGCTTGTTCCGCACTGTTCCTGTGTCGCATTGAAATCATGGAATACTGAACTGTAAAGTTTTACAGCAGAATCGTTCCTGCCGTTTTTTTTCAGTATTTCAGCGATCCGGAGCTTTGCCGCATTGTTTACAAGAGGGTGCCGGAAATATTCTACCTGTTTTTCGGCAAGATCAGCAGCTTCTTTGCCGTTGCCGCTTGAAGATATCGTCCGGATAAGCCGGGAGAGAGTCTGGAAAAGTTCTTTGTTGCTGCCTGCCGCATGGTAGGCAAGGCGATAGGCTGCTGCTGCAGAGGGGAGATCCTTTTCATTGAAGAACGCGTCTCCGTAAAGACTTGCAACAAGATAGAGAAGAAAATCCTTTCTGTTTTCAGGAAGAGGATCGGCTGTTTCTTTTCCGGCAGGCATCCGGCTGCTTTCCGAAAGGAGTTTTTCCCAGAGAGGTTTCCCGGCGGCAAGTCCCTCTTTTTTCAGGAGAAGACATGCCTGCAAAAGTGTATGTGTCCTTCCATTGTCCCGGAAGGTCTCTGCTTCTGCTGTAAGCTGTTCCGCCCGGAGAAAATCTTTGGCATGAATGGCTGTGAGGGTTTCCCGGAGAAATGCATTTTCTCCCATGGGAGTGTTGCCGGCCTGTTCCCGGAGCATGTGATAAGCCTTGGAAGCCTCCTGGTATCTGGAAAGACTTTCCAGGGTTCGGGCATAAGCGGAAAGGGCTCTCAACCGGCGGGGATCCCTGCCGTGAAGAGAAGAGAGGATCTTTTCATAAACGGGAAGAGCTTCCGTAAGATACCCTTTCTGCAAAAGAAGTTCCCCCTGCCACATATCCACTGAAAGTTCTTTGGCATCCGGAAACAGTTTTTTGTATTCTTCAAGATATTTTTCTGCATTGGCGGTAAGTTCGCCGAAAAGGAGACTGTCCATAAGGCGTTCATAGGCCTCCCGCAGTTTATTTTTATCGGCATCGATTGCTTTCAATTTGTTGAGGTATCGGGTATAAAAACTGGCGGCAACGGCGTAATCTTTTGCTGCAAATGCGTTATCTCCTGCGGTAAGATCCGGTTCTTCTCCGTAAAGAGAGAAAATGAGTATTCCCGGAAGGAGGACACAGAAAAGTGCAAAAGTGCGTTTCTGAAAATTGAAAAACGCCTGCAGGCTGCTCCGTATATGCATAGTATCTCCTTAATGATATTATTATTTACATACAGTAATATAACACCGTGGACCGGGGAAATCAAATTATCCCGGCATATATTGCAGGAAAATAACATTTTATCTTTCAAAAACAGCCGCTCTGCCGCCTTGCAAGTACAAGGACAAAGACCCGGGAGGCTCCATTTTTGATAAGTTCTTCCGTTGCGGAGGATAATGTGGCTCCTGTGGTAAGCACATCATCCACAAGAAGG
>JAFVRL010000322.1 GCA_017504325.1 Lentisphaeria bacterium
AAATAGCTGTTCTTCTTGATCTTACCTCTCCGGATGCTGTTCCCCTGCTGCGTATGCTGGAAAATATGAAATTATCTGCCATGGGGAAAGAACTTGCCATAACTGTTTTTGCCATGAATGAGGAAAAAACGGCGGATGCGATCATGAAAGAATTGGGCAGATTTTCTTTTGATATAGCTTTGGACAACCGTTTGAAGATGAGAAATGTGCTTGCTGAAAATATTTCACTTTTTCCTTATGCAGTTCTTGCGAAAAACGGAGTTGTGCAGTGGGGAGGAATTCCCACAGAGCTGGAACTTGTGACGGAAAAAGTCCTGAAAGGAAATTTCTCTCTGGAAAAGCAGTTGAAAGTGGAAGGATTGCGTAAAGAATTGCAGATCGCCATTCAATCAGGGTTGCCGGTGGTGGTATCTTCCACGGCAGATAAGATCCTGGCTGTTCTGCCGGATGACCGGCTTGCCATCCAGTCCAAACTTTTTGCGCTCAATGCCATGCGGCAGAAAGAGGATGCGGAAAAGTTTATGGAAAAGGTGTGCCGGGAGAATCCCGGTGATGTCCGTTTGAAGATCATGCAGATGGATCTTTTGCTTCGGGAAGGAAAAAGAGAACCTTTTGTGCAGAAAGTGGATCAGGGGTATAACGATCTGAAAGAGAGCGGTGATCTTCTTCTTTTTGTTTCCTTTGTTCTGGAACAGGTGCCTTTCGGGATGATCGTCCCGGAGAAACAGATCCTTCTGGCATCTGCTGCCTATAAGAATTCCCGGATGAACGGAAATACTCCGGATGAGGCTGTAAAGGCACTTTCTGCGGAGGTATATGCTAAAGCGTTGAGTATGGCGGGGCGTTTCCGGGAGGCTGTCCGGTATCAGCAGGAGGCTGTTGCTGCCAGAAAAGGCGGAAAACTGGAAAATGCAGCAAAGGCACTTCTTGCCTACTATCAGGCAGCCCTTTCCGCTTCTGAAAAAGAAAAAAATAAAGGAAAATAAATATGAATGAATATAAATCCATAGCCTGTCGTTATCACGAGATCGCCACAAAAGGTCATAACCGTTCCATGTTTGAGGAGAGACTTGTTGCCAATATCCGTATGCTTGCCTCTTACGATAAAATCGAAGATCTTACCGTACAGAGAATGCGTGGCAGGATCTTCATCCGTAAAAAGAAAAATATGGCATTTACGCCGGATGAATTGGAAAATATCAAAAAGATGCTTTCCCGCGCCTACGGGATCGAATCCTTTTCCCCTGTATTGGAAACGGCTCCGGAACTGGAGAATATCCTTGACCTTGCTGCAAAGTGTGCGTCTGCCCTTATTGAAAAAATGCTGGAAAAGAAGGAAAGCGTGACCTTCCGTTCAAGAGCAAGAAGAAGTGATAAAAGTTTTCCTCTCAAATCCAAAGAACTGGAGATCGAGATCGCAAAAAGGTTATGGGGCGTTTTCGGAGAAAGACTCAAAATCGACCTGACTTCCCCGGATGTTTCTGTGGGAGTGGAAGTCCGGGACAAGATCGCCCTTGTATATTATGAAACATTCAAAGGTCCCGGCGGACTTCCTGCCGGATGTAACGGGAATGTTCTTGCCCTTCTTTCCGGCGGGATCGATTCGCCTGTAGCCTGCGGAATGACCATGAAACGGGGCTGTAATGTGGAGTTTCTCACATTCCACAGTTACCCCTATACCCCTATGGAATCACTGGAAAAGGTGAAAAATATTGCTTCCAGACTGAATCTGTATCAGAAAAAAGGCAGACTTTTTGCCTGTAATCTTTCTGAATTGCAGAAATTGATCCGGGATAACTGCAATCCCCGTTTCCGGACAGTATTGTACCGCCGTATGATGTTCCGTATTGCGGAAATGGTCTGTCACCGCTACCGGCTGGGGGCGATCGTTACCGGGGATGCTGTGGGGCAGGTGGCAAGTCAGACTCTGGTGAATATGAGTGTGATCAATGATGTGACAAAGATGCTTGTATTGCGCCCGGTATGCGGAATGGATAAACTGGAAACCATCGACCGGGCTGTGGAGCTGGGGACATACGATCTTTCCATTATTGATCTGCCGGATTCCTGTACCGTATTTGCGCCGGATTCCCCGGCGGTTGCGGCAAAATATTATCTGGTGGAAGCGGAAGAGAAAAAAATCCCGGATCTGGAAAAAGCTCTGGAGGAAACCTTCCGCAGTATTGAACGCTTTGATGATCTCTGAAAAGAAGGAAATTTATTATGAAAAAAGAATTGGTACATTTTGTTGAATGGAAAAGGATCCCGGAAGAAAAAGTTTTTCCGGTAATGGAAGAGATCGTACAATGGGGGGTAAAGAATATTGTTGCCCACCCCTGTTTTTTCAAAGAAGATGATCCTTCTTATATACGGAAAATCGCTGCATATATGGAGGATACCGGTCTGAAAAGTACAGCCTGTCATGCTTTATGGGGCAAAGGCAATGATTGTGTCATAAAAGATGGGGAAGAATGGAAAAATATGATCCGGAAACATATAAAATTTCTGGATCAGCTTTCTGCTCTCGGTGTGAAGACCTATACATACCATCTGGGGGTATCCCATGAGGAAAAATGGGAAAATATTGCTTCTTATGTACGGAAAAGTGTGGATGCCCTTCTGCCGGTATGTGAACGCAACGGGATCATTCTTGCACTGGAAAACAGCGGGGAAACGCCTGACCTTATACGGAAAATGTCTGATTTTGTGGCAGAATACTCACACCCGTATCTGGGAATGTGTTTTGACAGCGGTCACGCCAACTGTTACCAGGACGGGATCCGGGAAACTTTGGAAGTGATGCACAATAATATCGTTACCTGCCACCTGCATGATAATTACGGCTCTTTTGATGATCACAACCCGCCCGGGGGGGGCAATACTGACTGGAATGAACTGGATGCGTTACTGGATACTCTTCCCCGTTTGCAGCATGCGGAAACCGAATCCGGCGATTGGGGGGAAGAAGCCTGGTATGAATTCTGCAAGGCAATGAAAAAAGCATAAAAAAGGGGGAAAGGAAATGTTGGAATTTGGTTTTTCTGCGGCAAATATCAATCCCCCCATGAAAATGGGACTTGCCGGATATTTCAATACCCGGATCTGGACACATGTTCTGGATGATCTTTTTGTCCGGGCGGCTGTTTTCCGGGACGGGGAAAAGATGAGAGCATTCCTCATTCAGTATGATCTTATCGTATGTCCCCCGGAATTATATAATATGGTAAAGAATCTTCTTGCGGAAAATGGTTTCGGTGATGCTGTTCTTCTGATCACTGCAACTCATTGTCATACGGCACCGGAAGTCCGCCGGGGGAGGGGGGGGTTCTGTGAAGAATATCTTGCCTTTGCCGCGGAAAAAACTTTGCAGGCAGTACGGGCGGCAGTGGAAAACATTGCCTTTTGTAAAGAGATCCGCAAAGGAGTTGTTTCTGACGCAAGAAATTGTTTCAACCGCAGATTCTGGATGAAAGACGGTTGTGTCCAGTCCAATCCGGGTAAACTCAATAAAGATATTCTCCGGCCGGAGGGGGAGATCGATCCGGAGATCCCGCTTATGCTTTTTGAAGATGAAAAGGGTAAACAACTTTTTCTTGCAAGTATCTGCAATCATGCCGATACTACCGGAGGAGCCGCCGTTTCCGGGGACTGGCCCTCATGGACAAGAAGGGAAGTGGAAAAAGTGCTGGGGGCGGGAAATATGTTTTTCCCCCTTATCGGATGTTCAGGGGACATCAATCACTTTGATGTGACCATTCCCGGTGAACAGACGGAACCCGCCGAAGCGGAACGTATTGGAAAAGAATACGGAGAAAGTATTATAAAAGGATTGGGGAAACTTGTTTTCTGTAAAGAAGGAACGGTTTTTTCCTGTAAGAGTATGGATTTTACGGTTCCCTCCAGAGAGATCTTTCCGGAAGAACTTGCGGAAGCAGAAGAGATCATGGAAAAATATAAAGACATATCCTTTTCGCCTGAAAGTATTAAAAATCTTACAGCAGAGGATTTTGCAAAGAAGAATCCCGTTGTTCTCAAATATTTTGCAGAAACACTTTTTGAGAGAATGAAAGAAAAGAAAGAATATACTTTCAGTGTTACCAAACTGGATTTCGGGGAAAATATGATTATCGGTGTCCCCTGTGAGCCTTTTGCTGCAACGGGACTGCTTCTGCGTAAACAGATCTGTTTCGGAAAAAATGTTCTTATCGCCATTCTCAATAATGGCAGCGGAAC
>JAFVRL010000323.1 GCA_017504325.1 Lentisphaeria bacterium
AGAAAATGCCTGTCCGGGAGCTTGATCGAGCCGGTTGTCTCCGGTAAAAGGGAGACCGCAACAAAATCACTTCCGGTTTTCTGTGCCACCCAGAAGATCTTTCAACTGTTTCCCAATGTTTTTCCCTGCATCTTTTACCGCTTTTCCTGCCTCTTCCGCAGCGTCCCCTACAGTGGAAACGGTATGACTTACGGCATCCGCCCCTCCGGAAATAAGGGAAGTGACCCCGGTAAAGAGCCGGGTAAAGATCTCTTCCACCAACGCGGAAACACTGATCCCCCCGGGACCGGTCCCCAGATCTTTCATGTGGATGGGAACCATGACAAGAGGTACGCCGGCAGCATCTCCGCCCCTGGCGATCACTCGTACAGTGATATCTGCAATATCCACAGTATTGACCTGTAATTTGGCAGATTCCTTTTCTGCGT
This sequence comes from Lentisphaeria bacterium, assembly GCA_017504325.1. GTDB lineage: Bacteria > Verrucomicrobiota > Lentisphaeria > Victivallales > UBA1829 > RGIG5327. The sequence goes on from JAFVRL010000323.1 coordinate 429, forward strand.
TTTCCTTTTTCTCCTCTTTTTTGACATCTTTCTTTTCTCCGGAAAGTTTCTTTACATTATTGTGGATGTCATTCAGATTGCTGGCAAGCAGATTGGTTTCAAAATTGAGTTCAACGCCGGTGAGTTCCAGTTTATCTATAACGATTTTATCCGAAAGAAGTGAAAGAGTTTTGACTTTCAATTCAAAATTTTTCATGTGCAAAGCATGGGGAGAAGAATATCCATCGGGATTACCTACAACAAGCCCGTTTATTTTTACCCCCGCATTCCCCAAAACATTGATCCCCACACTTTTCACAGTTACAGGCACCCCGGTGATCAATGGTCCCACCGTCTGAATGGAACTTTTTACGATCTGCCCGGCAAAGGCAAAAATCACAATGATCAGGATAATGACGGCTGCAAACACACAGGAAAGTATCCTGACATATCTTTTCTGTGCAAAAATTTCTTTGACATTTTCAAAAATTTTCATATTGCACCTCTGTAAACGGTATTCCGGGACATAAAAAAAAGCGTATTCATGCACCGGGCAATCCTACGCTTTCAAAGAACAATGATCAAGTCAGTTTATCAGGAAACTTTCATCACTTTTCCGCTGCGGATGCAGGCGGTGCAAACTTTCTTGCGGCAGATGGTTCCGTTGTCATTGACTTTCACAGTCTGGATGTTGGGTTCAAAAACACGGGGGCTTACTTTTACCACGTGCATACCGATACCGCCTTTTTTCTTGGCAAGACCGCGACGGATGATCCGTGCGCCGTAGGCTTTCTTTTTGCCGCAGATTTCGCATACATTACTCATTGAGTCACCTCTTTTTTATCTTTAACTGTTAAAATTGATTTGTTTTTATAATCGTAGGCAATTAATATAATGCTCTTTTATCAAAAATCAAGTCCCCTTGAAAATATTCCGGAAAAAAATTATTTTTCCTCTTGCCAGAATCCTTATACAGCAGTACATTACCTGTGTTTTATTTACTTATCACAGGGGATTTATCATGCTGAAAAAAATTTTTTTGATCATATGTACCATATTTCTTCCGGTACTTCTCTCCGGATGCGCCCTTATTGACTGGTGCGGGGATTATATGGGCAGGAACGATCCTGTACCGGATGCACCTCCCTACACGGAAAAAACAGCTCTTCCCGCTTCCCCTCCGATCCAGTTCCAGGCAAAAGATGTGGACCGGATGGTGACAGAGTTTTCCATGAGTCTTGTAATGAACGGATGCTCCGGAAAATCCATCAGAGGTGTCACAGCCGCCCCGGATATGCCGGAAAACTCCTCCCGGAGAGAAAATGCTCTGCGTTACGGCAGGGATGTATTGAAAAAACTTTTCCATTCCCAACTGCTTTACCATTCGGATTTTTCCGGAAACCGCCTTGTCACATCCATTATTGACAACAAATGGCGTCTCTCCTTTCAGGAAGATAAAAAGATCCTTTTCTCCTGTACTCTGCCGTTATCCGCAGCCCCTTCTCCGGCTTCCCTGCCCTGATTTGTTCCTGTCGCCCCGTGTAATTTTCCGGATCATTTTCAGGCAGGACACTTGACTTTTTTTGTTTTGTTGTTATATTTCTATTACTAAACAAACAACTAAACAAATAAATTTCAGGCATAAACATGAATGAATATGATGTAATGATTGTCGGAGCCGGAGTAACAGGGCTGGCAACAGCCTGTTCTCTCTGCCGGTACAAACTCAGGATCCTTGTACTGGAAAAGAACTGTGATGCGGCTTTCGGTGTAACCAAAGCCAATTCCGGGATCGTCCACGGGGGATTCCATTATCCTCTCACCACCTTGAAAGGCAGATTGGAGATCCGGGGAAATCAACTTTTCGGTGAGTATCAGAAAAGACTGCATTTTCCTTTCAAAAGATGCGGGATCATCCTCGCCGCTTTCACAGAAGAGGAACTTGCCAAAGTAAAAGAACTGTATGAACGGGGCAAAAAAAATCAGGTTCCCGGCATCGAATTATGCAGTAAAGAAAGGCTCCTGCAACTGGAAGAGAAACTTTCAAAGGATGTTCTGGGGGGCCTTTATGCTCCGGAAGGGGGAGTTGTGGAACCCTATAAATATGCCTTTGCCCTTGCAGAACTTGCGGAAAAAAATTCCTGTGACATACGGTACGACAGGGAAGTCATTTCCGGTACTTGGAAAAATTCCCGCTGGGAGATCCATACGGCGCAAGGCGATTGCTTCACATCCAAATATATTGTCAATGCCGCAGGATTATATGCAGACAGAGTATCCGGCTGTTTCGGTGCGGAAGAGTTTGCCATACATCCCCGGAAAGGCGAGGAATACCTCCTTGACCGCCTTTCCCCTGCCAGACCCTCCAAAGTTGTCTTTCCTGTCCCCACAGGCCACAGTAAAGGGGTATTGGTCATCCCTACATGCGACGGGACGACCATGGTGGGCCCCACCGCAGAAACCATCCGGGATAAAGAAGAGAACTGCACAACGGAAATAAACAGGAAAAACATATTTGCTCTTGCAAAAAATATGATCCCTTCCGTAAGTGAAAAAGATCTCATCACAGCCTTTTCCGGTTCCCGTCCGGCAATGGATGGAGAAGATTTTTATATTGCCCCGTCGGAAAAAGTCCCGGCATTCATTCAGGCTGCCGGTATCCAGTCCCCCGGACTTACCGCCTCTCCGGCAACCGGGGAATATATATGCGAACTCTTGAAGAAAGAGGGGCTTACCCTTGAAGAAGATCCTTCCTACATTCCGGATCTTCCTTATCAGAAACCCTTACGGGAAATGACAAAAGAAGAGGCGGATGCCATGCACAAAAAAGATCCGGCATGGACAAACATCATCTGCCGGTGCGAAAAGATCTCTGAAGGGGAGATCGTGGATGCCATACGCAAAGGACATACCACTCTTGACGGAATAAAATTATATACCAGAAGCGGTATGGGAAGATGTCAGGGCTCATTCTGTTCCGGAAAGATCCTGGAGATCCTTGCCCGGGAAACCGGCAGAAGTTATCAATCCTTCACCAAGCGGGGAGCGGCAAGTTTCCTTACGGCAGGCAATTTGAAGGGAAAGGAAAAATAAAATGAATATTTTGTATTATGATTGTGCCGTCATCGGAGCCGGAGCTGCCGGTCTCTGTGCCGGGGCCCGAACTGCAGAAAAAGGTCTGAAGACGATCATCATCGACAGGGAAAGTCACCCCGGGGGAGTGCTTCTGCAATGTATTCATAACGGATTCGGTCTCCATTATTTCAAAGAACAGCTCACCGGTCCGGAATATGCCGGAAGAGTGACTGCCAATGCGCTTGCTTCCGGTGCGGTTCTGATGATGGATTCCACTGTCACGGAAATCAGGGAAAACGGCAAAGAAAAGCTCCTTACCGTGTACTCCGGAAAAGACGGAGTCACTCTGATCCATACGAAAAGTGTTATCCTTGCCATGGGCTGCCGGGAAAGGTGCCGGGGCAATCTGGGAATCCCCGGAGACAGGGTTGCCGGGATCTATACAGCCGGAGCAGCCCAGAAACTTTTGAATATGCAAGGCGTTCTTCCCGGAAGAACAGCAGTCATCGCCGGAAGCGGGGATATAGGTCTGATCATGGCACGCCGTCTTTCCTGGTGCGGAGTGGATGTAAAACTTGTAACGGAGATCATGCCTTATCCGGCAGGTTTGAGCAGAAATATCGCCCAATGTCTTGAGGACTTCAATATTCCCCTGCGCCTTTCCACCTCCCTGACAGGGATCTACGGAAAAGACCGGGTGGAATATGTGACTGTTGCCCCTATCATTGACGGGAAAGCGGATCACAGTAAAGAAGAAAAGATTTTTTGTGATACCGTTCTTTTTTCCGTGGGACTTATCCCGGAAAATGAACTTTCCAGATCCTGCGGCATCAAACTGCACCCTGTTACCAACGGCCCGGTCACTGACAGTAATTCCATGACCGGCATACCGGGTATTTTTGCCTGCGGTAATGTTCTGCATGTGCATGACCTTGTGGATTTCGTTTCCCGTGAAGCGGAAACTGCAGCAGACAATTGTGTGCAATATATTGCCGGTATGGATAAAGAGGAAACGGAAAATAATATCTTCCCGGTTTCTCCTGAAGGGGACTTGCGTTATTGTCTCCCCTGCTCCTGTAAAAAAGGGAAAGATGTATGTTTTTATATGAGAAGTTCTGCTGTACGGAGAAAAGCACGCCTCACGGTAAGCTGCAGCAATACTCTCCTTGCAGAAAAAATCCTCAATTATGTGAAACCGGCGGAAATGATCTCTCTTACCCTTGAAGGGGAAAAATTATGTTCTTTTGTCCCGGGATCAAAAATAAGTGTCACTCTTTCGCCTGTGGAAGAGTGAAGAAAGGAAAAGAAAATGGAAAATTCTGAAAATACCGTTATCCGGAAAATGATCTGCATCATGTGTCCGGCCTCCTGCCATCTGGAAATAACGGAAAAGGGAAAAGAGGGGGAATATCTTGTTACAGGCAATCGCTGTCCCGGCGGAAAAAACTATGCATTGAATGAAATGCGCGATCCCAAAAGGATCGTGACCGCAGTTGTCGCCTCCGATTCCACAAAAATCCCCTGTATTCCGGTCAAGACCGATCTGCCCTTGCAAATGGATCTGATCCGCGGGCTTTTACAGAAACTTTTTTCTATGAAAATACATGTTCCCGTCCAATGCGGAGATGTTCTCATAAAAAATTACAAAGATACCGGAGTATCGGTAGTCATAACAAGAAGTGTGGAAGAGTGAACTTCCACACGCTCCTCTGCCGGAGAAGATACTCCTTATTTTACAAACATATCCGCCTGATGCAAATAACAGAGGAAATCCTCTTTTGTCTGATCATGCTGACCTGTACGGTAATGGAAGGATATATCTCCATAGATACACTCGTCCGGCGAAAGCATCTCCTGCACCTTGAATCCCTCTGACCCGAACAATTCATATACCGGAGAGGCAGCTTTACAGGCAAGGAATTCCCCTTTGGGATCCGCATAAAAATCTTCTGCAGCCGTTCCCACGGCAAGAGGACGGGGGGCGATAAGTGCCAGAAGTTCATGCTGGTCTATGGGCAGCAGTTCCTCTTTATTGATGAAATCTGCAGTTCTGTTGATGAACCAGCAGGCAGTATTTCCTTCCTTTCTTTCATAAAATCTGTGCTGGGAAAGATTTTCCCCGATCTTTCTTTTATGCAGACACCCTCCCCCGCAGCCGGAATCATTGGAAACGACCATGGCAAAACGCTGATCCAATGCCCCCGCCCACAAAGAGGTCTTCCCCAGCCGGGAATGCCCGTGAAGGATGACTTTGTTCCGGTCGATCTCCGGTATGCTTTCCACACAATCCATCGCACGGGAAAGCCCCCATGCCCACGCTCCGATCACAGAGTATTTTTCCCGGATGGAATCATATTCACAAGGCTCAAAAAAGAGTTTGAAAATACTGTACGGCTCTGAAAACATCCGGTCAAAATAAATATCGTGATAACAAACCGTAGCAGAAGCATATCCCCGTTCCATGAGTAATTTATGCTGCCAGCGTTCTGTTTGCCCCCCTCTCTCTCCGCATACAAAAGATCCTTCCGGACTTCTGCCGGTGAAAAGTACATCATTTTCATAAGTCGTCGTATGATTTCCTTTGAAATTCAACCCCAGAAAAAGAGGAACTTTTCCCTGTACGGAAGAGGGAATATACAAAAGCATGATAAAAGAGTGACTTTTCCCATTCTGCATGGAGCAGATGATCTCTATCTCCCGGCGTACAGCAAGTCCGTCAAGGGCATCTTTCTTTTCAGCAAGAACCTTGAATTCAAGTTTGTCCGGACGGGGAAGCTCCTCGCCATATTCAATATCCTTGAAGAGCTGCAAAATCTTTTCCCTTTGAAAATTCATCCATTCCACAGGCGTTGTCACCCTGCGTCCATCCTCTTTTTCCAATGGATCCGGCAGCTCAAAGGTGGCTGCCAATTCTTCATCAAAGGGATAGGCCTTGCTTTCCGGAAACATAAAAAGATCCTTTCTGATAAAATATTATTCTGAACTCTTTATTTAATTCTTCTGTATTTCCTGCCCGAATCCTCCCTGTCCACCGTATTCACGGGGAATCAGCCATGGTTGCAGATCCATGGAAGGATCTTTATACAGAATGTACTCAAGCATTCTCTGATTGATATTTTTTGCCTTCATAATGGAAGCAAGAAGCTGTTGCAGGGAAGAAATGGCTCCTGTATCATTCTGCTTCTGTGCCAGCACGATCATTTTACACACCGGAACAACTGCCAGCGGCCAGTTCTGTGCCTCTTTTTTATATTCAGAGAAAGCCTCATCATATTTTTTCAATAAACTGTAAGCATCTCCCCGGAAAAGATGGATATTTCCATATTCAGGCGTATGCATTTTCTGCATGATATCAGTTATTTCCAAAGTAAGGAGAGGGTCTTTCAGGATCAAACGGGCAAAAGATAAAAGCGCATACGTTTGCGTGTAACCTTCAGGATAGACTTTCAGTACACTTCTCACCATCTGCCTGCTTTTCTACGGAGTAAATCTTTTTGTCATGAGAGTCTGCACACTGCAGGAAGCATAAGTGCTTCTGGCGATCATACTGAAAGCAAGCAGAAGCAAAATACATCCGCAGAAAATACTCATACGGCAAAAAGATTTTTTCAGAGGGATGTTTTTTACTGTACTTTCCATTTGAATAAAAAGTGTTCTGTGCCACAAAATACCAAGCAAAGATAATTCAATAATATTGGTAGGCCAATTTACAGACACCACATCCAGCATGGCGTGCAGCGTGAGAACCGCTGCTCCTGCAAAATACGGAAGAATGGCAGAAGATTCTTCTCTTTTCCATAACCTTGCCGCCGTAACAGTAAGAGGATAAAAATGCAGGATCATCCAGCAAATTCCCCCCAGCATTCCGAAAACAGCAAACATGTAAAGGATCTGATTATGAGGGTGCGTCGCGCGTGTGGCAACATGCTTCTTCAAAAAGAGTTCCAAAGGCTTATATTTTACAAAGGCATTTTCAAAAGACTGTCCGCCAACCCCGAAAAGCGGATGATCGGCAATCATATTGACTGTACCTTCCCACAACACAGTTCTCTCATCATACGCCATGCGTCCGGCAAGACGGTCAACACCGAAGCGGATAAACAAAAAACAACCGGCAATAAAACAAATGATCCCGGCAATAAAAAAGATCCTGCGGAATCTTACCGGCAAATAGCAGAAAAACAGAAACACACCAATTGCTGCAACAGCAAGAAAACACGCCGCCGACCGGCAGTAAAGAAAATATCCAAGTCCGATACAAGCAGGGATGCCGCATAAAATCGTACAACAACATTTGGAACATTCCTTTTTCCGTAAGTAATCATATACAAGCAGAACCACAAAAGGTGTCGCCGCCGCAAGAATTGCAGCACTCCAGTTGGAATTGCCGGAAATACCTGTTCTCCAGAAAAAAGTCAATTTATAGCTGTAACGGGCAATGATCATCTGGATAATATTCCAACCCCATAAAATCAGAAGGAAATAGGGTAAAACCTTTTCCGCTTCCCTTTTATATACACAGATAAAAAAGGGAATAAAAAGAAAAATCAGATTATTGCCTATACACTCATAAGAGTATCCGGGAATAACAAAACATTGTCCGAAAGAAATAAGGAAGAAAAGAATAAATGCTGCAAAAGCCCATTTTTTCATTCCTGCAAAAAGTTCCGCAACTCTTTCCGGGGCAAGAAAAATCATACTTGCAGCAATAAAAGACAATGCCCCGCAAGTAGCAAAAGCCATAGGATATGGCCTGTGGGCAGAATAATAAATACTGGGATTGAACAGTATAGCAAAAAGAAAAAACAAACCTGAAAAAAGGTGATTTCTTATCTGAAACAAACCGTTTTTCTGCACTTCTGTTACTGTATTATCCGGAAATATCTGCATAAAAACCTGCTGCTTTCATCCTCCCGGATCTTTCCGGCAAGACTCAATAATAATATTTGATCACGGCTCCAGCCTTCAACTGCTCCGCATATTCCGAACGCACTTTTTTACGCTGCGCCTCTTCCAGAAGCGAACGGATCTTTTCAGAAGCCTTTTCAAAAGGTACTTTCTTTTCAGGCAGAAGATCTGCCACACGGATAAAATAATACCCTTCCAGAGTTTCTACAGGACCGTTGATCTCCCCCACTTTCATTTTTTTCAGAACAGGAGCAAACTCCGGACGCAATTTTCCTTCTTCCACAAGCCCGGTACTGCCGCCATTTTCCGCACCCGGGGCATCAGAATATGCCCGTACCAAACGCTGGAAATCATTACGGTTTTTCATCCCGTCCAGTTCTTTTCTGATCTTTGCACATATCTCCAGAGGTTTACCGGCAGTCCTGCCGCCATTTTTGGAAACAAGCAAAAGTTCCAGAGAATATTTTTTGGGTTCCGTCCAGTTTTCCGGTTTATTTTTATACTGCTCAAAGACCTCTTTGGGAGTAACATAAATGGGACGGTCACAATATTGATGCAGAAGCACATCCACCGCGATCTTTTCCCGGATCTTATCTCTCAGTTCATCCAGATTTGTACCGAGACTCCGCGCCTTTCTCTCCAACCCGAGCCGTGTACCATTCCCCATGGAGGAAGCAAGAAGATCCATATAATGATCCACATGCTGTCTGGCTATGGGAAAGGGCTGACGCTTGTACTCTTCATAAACAAGTTTGCGGACAATGATCTCTTCCACGACCTTTCTCCGCAATTTCTCCGTTTCGGAATAAAGACGCTCACCGGAATACATATTGGCAAGCCGGATCTCTTCATTACTTGTTTCAAGAAGTACATCCAGAAGAGTGATCCCCTGCCCGTTCACAGAAACAAGTACAGAATCCACCCGCAGATCTCTTACAACATTCCTGTTTCCTTTTCCGGTTCCCCATACTGCTGCGGCAGAGAAAAAGAAAAAACAAAAAAATAATATTGAAATGAAATACTGTAAATGAGCTTTTTTCATACCCATTCCTGTTGTAGTAAAAGGAAAATAATGCAGGAAGATCTTACATACCGGGGAGAACATTGCTGAACTCCCTGGAAAAAATTTAATCCTGCATAAGGATGGAATAGATTTTTTCTTTGTCATCGCCGGCGGCAAGTACGGAAGAAACGATCTCTTTGTTCTTCAATTTACCGGACATACTGCCAAGGATCTTGAGGTAGGTATCCTGTTCCTTTTCATCAGCGGCAAGGAAAACGATCAGTTCAACGGGCGCACCGTCAAGAGTCTTGTAATCTGCAATAGGAGTATTGCATACGCCTACGATCACCAGCGGAGAGGGAAAATCCACTACGCGTACATGAGGAAGCGCAAGACCATTGCCCACACCGGTAGTCATCATCTTTTCTCTTTTCCAGATCAATTCCCGCAACTGGGACTCCCCGAGAGTACAACGGGTGGTAGCGTAAGTGATGATCTCTTCAAGAACATCTTTTTTTGTTGTGCCTTTCAACTGCAAAATGGCATCCTGATGCAAATACTTTGTGTACTCCGGTTTCATGTGGAAAATCCTTTCTTTTCTGCTCATATTTTTTCTGTATGGTTAATTTATTCCATTTTCAGTATAATTCAAGCAAAAAATCCTTATATTTTTTAATTTTTTTACACAGCTCTCCCATATTTTTCATATATTTCATAAAACAATCAGGAAATTCTGCTTGACTCGAGAAATATAAGAATAAGTCCCGTAGGGACGGTAGAGTCCAGCCCGGGGTTTCAACCCCGGGACACAAGTCCCCCCATAAATGGAGTCCCGCAAGGGACGCAGGAAAATACCTGCATGATTTTGGGAAAATATATGTAATTTGTGATTGGTTATTGTTTATTTTACAGAAATAATGATTCAACAGTTTTTTCCTGCGCCCCGCAGGGGCTTGAATCTCGGTTTACAATTTTTCCCGGGGTTAAAACCCCGGGCTGAGTTCTACCGTCCCTGCGGGACTGTTTTATTTGCTGATATGATATTTTATACATACTGTCTGTTTATGGAAATCTGACAAAATCACTTTCTTAAAAAACAATTTTCTTCCGATCAAATATGGCGGAAATACCTGTTTTTTGAAAAATTATGGGATA
>JAFVRL010000029.1 GCA_017504325.1 Lentisphaeria bacterium
ACGCCCTTGTAATACCTTATCTATTTTAAAAAATAGATATTTATTTCAAGTTTTTTTCTTATCTTGATTTTTTTCCCGTCTTTCTTTTTTTTCCAGTGATTGCTTTCTTTCTCACATTGCTTTTCAGAACGATCCTCTCTTCCGGTATATGAGGTGTTTCCGCCCGGATAAAACCCCATTGCAGAAGGGAACGCATATTTTTATCCCGTTCCGCTGCTGTGGAAAATCCGGTGACGACAGCAATAAATTCCTCACCGTTCTTTTCACAGGCAACAGCTACACAGAATCCCGCTTTTCTTGTATAACCGGTCTTGATCCCTTTTACGCCTTTCACACCATATTTTGCACCGGGGAGAAGATGATTGTGATTCCGCATGACGAGATGCCCTTTTTCTGTTTTCTCCCGGAAATTTGCATAACGCATCTCTACAAGTTCCCGGAACAGGGGACTTGTCATGGCATATTCAGAAAGTTTCAGCATGTCTTCCGATGTACTGGTATTATCCGGAACTCCTTTACCGGGGAGACCGTGGGGATTATAGAATTTTGTATCGGTCATCTGCAATGCTTCAGCGGTATGGTTCATTCGCCGGATAAACTCTCTGCTGTCACCGTTTCCCAGATACTGGGCGATGAGCAATGCTGCATCATTGGCACTCTTGATTGCGGATGCCTCCAGCAGACTTTGCAAAGTGAATGCTTCTCCTCTGCGCATCCAGACCACCCCTTCTTTCAAAAGCATGGCCTCCTTTGTCGCCGGGATCCTTGCCTGAAGAAGAACTCTGCCATTTTCCACATCCTCACAGGCAAGAAACATGGTCATGATTTTGCTCATGGAGGCAATGGATACTGCCTTGCGGGGATTTTTTGCCCAGAGTATCCTTCTGGAATTTACATGCAGCAGGATCCCTGTTGTGGCTCCGGACAGACCGGGAATGGCGGATATTTTACCGTAAACGGTATATTTCCAATTGTATTTTCCCCTGTTCAGAACCGTTTTCCTCGGGGAGGGCGGAGGCAGTTTGCCGAAAGAAACGGTTTCTGAATTTCCGGCATTTTTTGTTTTTTCCGGCAGGATCCCGGAGAATTCCGGAAGATCCGTTTCCGGAAAATCCGGCGGTGACTGCGTTCCGGCTTTTTTAACAGAAGAGACTTGCTGCCGGATCTTTTTTTGCTGATCTGCCGGGACAATGGGTTTTACATCATTTCTGTCAGCTGCCGGATATTTTCCCGCCCGGAGATTATTTTTCCCCTCATCTTTTGCCGCCGGTATCCCTGTATCTGTAATGAGTGGTTTTTCCGGTGTTTTTTCAGGAGAGGAGGCGCACCCTCCGTTCATAACAAGGAAAATGATCAGAATATGAATAAGGGCGATCCCTGCGGCAAGAGTGATAAGATAGGGTATTTTCATTTCAATTCTGTCCGTTCAAGATCTTTCGTATATCCGTTTGCAGCGTTATGATATTTTTCTGCCTGCCGGAAGAAAAAACTCTCCGCTTCTATTCAGCGAAGAGTTTGTTTCGGAGACTCATTTCTGTTTGCGTTCATCAGCAATGGCTCTGTTGAGCGCAGAGAATATGGCATAAATGGTGGCAATATCAATATTGGTATGTTCGCCGACACCGTAGAAAAGTTTATTGTCACTGTTTCTGCGGATCCCCACAATACTCATTGCTTTGGCGTCTGCATTGTCTCCGAGTGTCTGTTCCCGGTAATCTTCCAGTACAAACTGATAAAGTCCGGCATCATCTCTAATGGCATGAACTGTCGCGGAAACCGGACCATTACCCCTGCCGGAGGCGGTGCGTTCCACACCGTCCATGAGGATGTTGAGATTGACTTCCACTTCGGATTCATCTTTGCCTTCGATGTGTTCTGTTCCCCTGTGATTGCGGGTAAATTTCTTCAGGACGAAAGGTCCTTTCACATTGACGAAGGTCTCATTGAAGATCTTGAGCAGTTCTCCGGCATCCAGTTCATCTCCTTTGCTGTCTGCATAAGCCTGTGTTGCCGCACCGATCTCCGGGTGCATCCCTTTGGGGGGATAGATCCCGAAATCGTGTTCCAGAACATAGGCGACTCCGCCTTTGCCGGACTGACTGTTGATCCGGATGAGTTTTTCGTATTTGCGTCCCACAGAAGCGGGATCAATGTGCAGATAGGGTACTTTCCAGTCCACATCGAAAAGAGCTTTTGCATCATTGAGTTTGTCCATTCCTTTGCGGATGGCGTCCTGATGAGATCCGGAAAATGCTGTAAATGCCAGTTGTCCGGCATAGGGATGACGGGCATGGACATCAATGCCTGTGGCATTTTCCACGATGGTGACGATCCTGGGCAGATCGGAGAAATCCAGGCCTGTTGCAATGTTTCTGGATTCCAGATTCATTGCAAGAGTACAGAGGTCCACATTTCCTGTGCGTTCCCCGTGTCCGAAGATCGTTCCTTCCACTCTTTCCGCACCCGCCATCAGCGTAAATTCAGAAGAGGCGACTGCACAGCCCTGGTCATTATGGGAGTGGACACTTACCATGGTTTCTGCCATGTAAGGATAGTTGTCCACAAAATACCTGATCATATCCGCATAGTGATGAGGCGGTCTGCGTTCCACAGTCTGGGGAAGGTTTACAATGAAGTTTTCTTTGGCAGAGGGACCCCATGCTTCCTTTACAGCTTTGCAAACATCCACTACATAGTCCATATCACTGTCGGTAAATTCCTCCGGGGAAAACTCGTAGGATACCCGATCGGTGAGACCGGCTTCCGCCAGATATTTTTTCACAAGAAGAGTACCTTTTACTGCCATTTCCAGAGTTTCCTCCCTTGTCTTGCCGAAAACGATCTTCTGGTGCAGATCACTGGTGGCAACATAGAGGTGGAGGATCGCCTTTTTTACGCCCGATAAAGATTCAACGGTGCGTTTGATGAGTTCTTCTCTGGACTGGGTAAGCACGGAAATACGCACATCAGAGGGAATCTCATTTTTTTCAATAAGATTCCGTACAAACATAAAATCGTCCTGGGAGGCGGAGGGGAAAGATACTTCGATCTCTTTGAATCCGATAGAACAAAGCATCTTGAAATATTCCAGTTTCTTTTCCGGATTCATGGGCATGGGAAGAGCCTGGTTGCCGTCCCGGAGGTCAACGGAACACCATACCGGAGTCCGGGTGATGTCATTGTTGATCCATTCCCTGTTTACTTTCGGGATACTTTCTGTGTCTGGGTATTTCTTCATTTTTCTTTCCGTTTCCGGAAACACTCTCCGGGAGTTTTCCTGTTTTCTCCTGCAAAGAAGTTTCCTTTTATATTAATATCTATTTTCTCTTTACAAATAAGTAATATATTCTCCCCCATCAGAAAAGTCAAATGAAAAACGGATCAGAAAAGCGCAAATCTTTCTTTTCCGATCCGTTTTGTGCTGTTCCCGGGACAGGGAAAGGGTAGTCAACTTACAGAAACAGCTTTTCCGTCACACAAAGAATCAAACTCTTCTTTCAGGATAAACATGACACCATTGTCAAATCTTCCTCCTTCAGCGGCAAAAGCTGCAAGGCGTTTCTGCATATCCGTTTTATGGGGAACGGCATTTATCCCTTCTGCTTTGGCTTTTTCCCCGAACACTCTTCCCACGGTCTCTGTTTCAAATGTTCCGCTTGCCCGGATATGGCCCAGTGTCTGGAAGGCAAGAATATTGGAATGTGTCGGCAGGATCTGCTGCAGCTGGGGATCCAGCAGCCAGGAACTGCACCGGACTGCCTTGTAGCCGATATCCGGACGGTATTTTGCCAGATATTCTCTCATTCTGCGGAAGGATTCAATACAAAGTTCCTTTTTCAAAGGGCCGGATGCAGGAATGTGGATAGAGACGATCCTGTCACCTTTTGAAAGCAGACATTCCCACTCTTTTCCGGCTTCATTTTCAGAAGCGAAAACGATTTTTCCTTCTTTTGTGCGGTATGTATTGTATTCTTCTTTGTAAACTCCGGCAGTTTCAAGCTGGAGGCGTCCGAACTTCAATACATTGCCCTCCCAGAGTGTCCTGCACCATTCCACGATCCGCCACTGGAACCCGGGATGAGAATAATTTTCCATGTGATACTCCAGCCAGATGGGGGCATCCAGCAGATTTTCCAGAAGGATCTCTTCCGGAATATTTTTTTCCCTGTATGTTTCAAAAGCCCGGTCGATCATCCCCACGATAACAAGCATCCTGAAAAGATCCGCTTTTTCAGCTTCCGGAAATTCATCAAGGATCTCCTGATCTGTCAGCGTATGAGCTGTGCATTTTTCCACCATGAGATCATAAAACTCTTCCTGTTTGTTTTTCCGGAGAGTAGCACACAGGGAGGCAAGGGCCTCAACACAGAATTCCGGCAGACGGGCAAGCCGGGCATTGTTCACAAGTCTTTCAATATCCATTTTTGATCCTTCCTTATCTGTTTTTTCAATGTAAATATACAACCTTCTTCCGATTCATAGACAACTTTCCAGCCCTGCGCCTTCAGATACCGGATAAATTTTTCCCGCCGGGAGAGGACAAAGGCAAAATCCGCTCCGGTAAGATGCCGGATGGCAGTATCCATAGCCGGACGGCGGATGGAATTGAGAACACAGTTTTCCAGTTTTCTGCCTTTTTCCGGGGAGACCGCATAGGAGAATGCCGGATCCATCCCCCACAGAAAAACATTATGTCTGTTGGCATAAAACATCGCGGGAAAATCTCCCCAGTCCAGATTCACCACAAGAGAGTTTGCCGGAGTGTTTTTTACAAGGTACTCTGCCGGTCCGCGGGGGATCTTGTTTTTGAAATTGCTTTTTTGCATCAATGTGATGTTTATAAGCATAAAAACTGCTGAAAATGCAAAAAACAGAAGGAACACTCTTTTTTCCGGTATTTTCCATGCAAAAAAGCCTGTTTTTTCTCTCTCTGAATGTTCTGTAAGAACCGCAAATGCGGCAACCGTAAAGGGGAGGGCATATTCAATAAAACGCAATATGAAAAATGTTCCGGCAGTAAAAAGCAAAGCCAGACGAAGAATGGTTTTTTCTGACGGAGTGAAAATGTCTCTTTTTTCCCGGATCCCTTTTTCCCGCAGTCTGATGAAAAGATAGAGGGAAATGTAACAGAGAAGATAGAAAGGGATCGCATTTCTGAACCATGCGAAATTTCCCGGCATCATCTCCATGGGGGCAAGTTTCGGGGTGAGGGTCCTTCCGTAAAAAAGAGGATTGAGGACGGCATCAAGACTTTGTACTTTCCATACGGCAAATGTATTGGGAAACTGCGGGTGGAGGATATAGCCCGCAAGAAGCCCCGCAAGAAGACTTGCCGGAAAAAGTATGCTCTTATTTGTGTATTCCTTTCTTGCAAAAAATGCGTAAAAAAGCACCGGAACAAGCAGAAAATGCGGATTGGAATAACTCCAGGCATACAGAAAAGCAAGGAGAAAAAATCCGGCGCATTTTTTCCGGAGATCCCTGATACGGAAAAGCGTACAGCATATCAGTAAAAATGCCAGAGAAAATACATGGGGCCGCAGCATGAGAAAACGGTAGGTGAACGCAAAGGCTCCGAATGAAAAAAGTATGCCGGAAAGAAATGCCGTTACCGGAGAAATTTGCAGTCCTTTCAATAAAACAAGAAAGGAGAACAGGGCAAATGCGGCAAATACCATTGCCGGAAATGTAAAGGGAAAAGAATCTCCCGTCATCATTTTTTGCAGAAAGAAAAGCCCCTGAAGGAGAATATGATACAGTAATTCCTTGTCTGCAAAAGTTTCATGCCACAGGGAAAATACAAGAAAGGAAAATTTTTTTGCTGTGTAAGAGCCGCTGCCCTGCAATGCCATCGCCGCATGATAGAAACTGTCTGTCCCCGGTTCCCCGCCCTGGGATGCTGTACATTGCATCCGTAAAAAGGTGAGCAGTACAAGGGGAAACAGAAAAGCGATACTCCACAGGAAGACCTTTACAAATCGTTTTTTCTTTTCTGCGGGGATCATATCCGGTTCTTTTCCGCTGGATCGTGGCATGACATGTTCTCCATTTTTGTGACATGAAAATATGCTAAAAAATATCACAGAAAACCTTTTTTTCAAATCTTCTTCCATATTTTTCCTGTTTTTTTTCTTTTCCGGTTTGAAAAAGCCGGTCAATGATACTATTGTATATAAGTATTTGAGGCAGTTTTTTTTATGATTGTTTTTCCGCTTTGCGGAACAGTAGAATCCGGAAAATGAAACAATCAGGAGAGAATAAAAGATGAGATCTGTTTTCGGGATAATTGCGATTATCGCGATGAGTCTTCCCTTGATGGTATATGCAGACCGTGCGGGAAATTTGAGGGAATACGAAGAAGTGCTTGGAAGAGTCAGTGAAAATTACAAAGGTGCGCTGCGCGCTCCGGAGAGCCGTTTCGGGCAGGATTATGAAAAAGCATTGCGCAGACTCTGGGAAGCGGGACAGGATCTTCAGAAGGATGCCCGGTATTGGGGGAAGGATTTTAATTTTATGACCCTCTCCCTGGATATAGGCAACTTGTATAAACAGACACGGGATTTTCTTAAATACCGGAAAGACGGAAGCAGAAACAATACATTGCGGGACAGGGATTTAAGGGATGACAGCAGAAACAGAAGACACCGCAGCTATAACAGCTATAACAGCTATAACAGGAACAGTTCTTCCGGCAGATACAATACGCGTGTTCGCGGCGGCCGGGTCGATCATGAAGACAGAAGTGCGGAATTTTTCGCGAAACACAATCCTCTGCCCATCATCAATATCCTGCTTGATGATTTGAGAGAGCTGCGGAAAAGCGGTTTTCTGGAAAGTGCTTCCGGCAGAAATGCCTCCAAAAGCCAGAGGGTGATTTCTGAATATAAACGCCTGGTGGATTTTTATATGAGACATTACCGCAGATACCTTTTTGATGTAAACAGCATGTTTTACATGAAAGAAGTGAAAAGACGGGGGAATCTTCTTTTATACGATTCGAGAACTGTAATGGATATGTGCGGAAGAAGAAACGGCGGGGAACTTCCCTGCAACCTTATGACGGAAACCGCCACTCTTTTGCGGGTCACCGGTTTTCAGGCGGCGGATACAGCAAAGGCTGGCAGACGGGGAAAAGATATTGATTCCCCGCACAACCGTCAGGAGGCGCAATACTCTCTTTCCAAGATCAACGAGACCGTCGGATTGCTCCGCAGGGATTTTGTAATGACTCCGGGGAAAGCTGCTGTCAGAAGCACTACTGTTCTTGCAAAAATCGAAGAAAAGGAAGATCCGGATGAGGCAGGATTGAAAAAGCAGCTGTATATGATCCGTAAAAAGATTTTTGAAGGCAATACCATGCTTTCCGGGGTCGACAGGGAAACGGTGCGGAAATTCCGGCTTACTTTGAGTAAAGAGGAACTCAAAGAATTTGAACGGATCCGCAAAGAATACCTGAAACACGGATATGATTCCACTTTTGCCGCCCGTTATGCCTGTACGCAGCTTCTCAACAGAGATATTTCTGTCCGGGATACTGCAGAATTGAAGCGTCTCTATGAAAAGGTGCGGAAGGCTCTTATGCAGGAGGCGGAAAAGAAAATGGATCTTTGAGTCTGCTGCGGCGGAAAAGTTTTACTTTCTTTATCTCTTTTCAGGACCGGAAAATGATTGAATAAAATTTTTTTGATTTTTTTGAAAAAATGGAAATAAACCTGATGGAAGGCTGTTTTTCAATAGAAGGACAGTCCTTTTTTTATTCGTATTTTTCCTGCGGAAAACTTTACAGAAAATAATATTTTATTCTTCCGGGGCCCGGGATTTGTTTTCCTTATTTTTTTTCGGGAAAAAATAAAAAGTCATCCATTTTTTTTTGAAATTTTTTTGAAAAACCATGCATAATCCGGAATATGGTCAGCGAATCAGTTAGCAACGAAAAAACTGAGAGAAACATTCCGGAATGTGACGACTCCAGCAGCAAAAGAAAATCAAAAAAAGAAAGGAAGTGCAGAATGAAAGGCTTGACTGAAAAACAACGCAATATCCTTGGTTTTATTGAGGACTTTATGGAAGTGAACATGATGGCTCCTACAGTGTATGAGATCGCGGAACATTTTGGAATAAAGACTTCCACAGTCTTTGCCCATATCAGAAGTCTGCAGAAGAAAAATTACCTTACCCGCAGTTCCAAAGCAAGAAGTATTTCTCTCAAACATCCTCATAAAAAGAATCGCCGTCCTGCCGGATTGCGCTCTGTACCTCTGTTCAATTCTCCGGAAGATGCCGGAACTGCCAGAAGCAAAAATTCAGAGATATTCTATGATTCCTCCATGTTGAGAAATGCCAGAGATCTTAAAAAACTTTTTGCAGTAAGGATCGGAACAAAAATGGGGGATTTCGGAATGCTGGACGGGGATATCGCCATCTTGAAACGCTCTCCTGAATCTTTGAGAAACGGTGATATCGTCCTTATGAAGATCGATGGAACCTCCCAGCTGCGTTCCTGCCATGAAGTGGAACCCGGGATCATGGAATTTATTTCCGGAGATCACGAAAAAAGTGTAAGAAGTACCCGTGATGGCAATCTTCCGGTGGAAGGTGTGGTCGTCGGTTTGCAGAGGAGTATGTAAGAAAATCAAAGAAAACAGCCTTTAGAGGATCTCTGACCGCCCGCCGGATTTCCGGTATGGGGGAGGGTGTATCAAAGATCTTCAGCTGGAAACACAATCGAAAATGTGTGGTAAATGCCGATGTGATGCTGGATGAAAACCGGAATTTATCAGGGGGAACACAAAGAAGATTGCCAAGCTGCTTTTCTCTCCGGAAATGAACTTTCCGGA
>JAFVRL010000324.1 GCA_017504325.1 Lentisphaeria bacterium
TGTGCTTATTTACCCATTGAAAAATAAATTTGTACGCACCCGGAAAATGTAAAGGGAACATTATGGCTAAATATTATTCAAAAACCCACGAATGGGTCTCTGTGGACGGAGACGAAGCAGTAATCGGAATTTCAGCCTATGCAGCGGAAATGCTGGGGGACATCAGTTATGCGGAGATCCCTGAAGAAGGAACGGATCTTATCGTTGGAGATACCGTGGGGGATGTGGAGTCTGTGGGAGAGTCCCGGGAAGTGTATTCTCCCATCAGCGGAACAGTGATCGAAGTCAATTCCCGTCTGGAAGATGATCCCGGTCTGATTTCCGGTGATCCTGAAGGAAAGGGATGGATCTGCAAGCTGGACAATATCGACCTTGACGAACTTGAAGAACTTATGGATGAGGCGGCATACGCCAAGTATCTGAAAACTCTCTAACTTAATTTAGTCCTGTACGGATATGCAGGGCGGTGTTTGATTATGACAGACCAGGAAATCAAAGCATTTATTGCAGAAAAAGTACCCGAGGGCAATTCTCTTTCCAAAATCCAGGATATGCTGAAAAGCCAGGGGGTGAATATTACTTTTATGGAACTGAGACTTATCGCCTCTGAACTGGAGGCAGGTCTCTGGAAAAAGGATGATGCCAAAAAAGAGGAAGAGCGTGCCAAAGCGGATCAGGCAGCGGCAATGAGCCGTGGAAATGCTGCTGCAATGCCCGGAGCTTCTTCTGCCGGCAATGAAGAATATTCTTCTCCCGGTGCTGGAATGGGGGCAATGGCTCCCGGAATGGGTAACGGTATGGGCAGATTGCCTGAAGAGCCTTCTGCGGATGAGGATGAGGCTCTTCCTCCCGCAGGCCCCGGAGAAGATATGCCTTCCGGAGAGGAAATGCCCTCTTCCGGCGGGACTCAAGTGGAATTAAGTCCTATTGCCCGCCCCGGTGCGATCGCATCCGGAACAGTGAAATTCGGTTCCGGAGTGACGGCGGACTGGGTACTGGGCAGAGACGGCAGAGTCGGGTTGGACAATCCTTCCGGAAGTCCCACACAGCAGGATATTCAGGAATTCCAGATGGAATTGCAGAAACTTTTTGCCCGTTGAGATCCTATATAAGATCAGTATGAATGCTGTTGCAGGAGTTGTTCCTGTGACAGTTTTTTTTTGTCCGTGAAAAGACAAAAAAAAGAGCTGCCGCACCTTTAAGGTTTTGCAGCAGCTCTGTGAAGTCCGGTATATTGTTTACCGCTTACACCCCGGAGAAGGCGGCGAAACCACCGTCTACAGGAATGACAGCACCGTTGACGAATCCGGAGGCTTTTTCATCTACCAGCCACAGGAGTGTGCCGAGCAGATCTTCGGGTTCGCCGAATCTTCCCATGGGAGTATGGGAAAGAATGGTATTGCCGCGGGGGGTGAGGGAACCGTCTTCATTGGTGAGAAGAGTGCGGTTCTGATTGGTGAGGAAGAATCCGGGAGCGATGGCGTTGACCCGGATGCCCACTTTTGCCATGTGGGTTGCCAGCCACATGGTGAAGTTACTGATTGCAGCTTTAGCTCCGCTGTATGCAGGGATCTTGGTCAGGGGACGGAAAGCGTTCATGGAAGAGATATTGATAATGGTTCCGCCGTCACGCTTTGCCATATCCGCAGCAAAGACCTGTGTGGGAAGCAGGGTTCCGATGAAGTTGAGATTGAAGACAAAGCTGATGCCTTCGGGATCGAGATCGAAGAAAGATCTCTGACCTTCCACAGGATTGAGAAGATCCTCTTTGGTTGCAAATTCTTTTGCAGTTGTCCCTTTGGGATTGTTGCCTCCGGCGCCGTTGATGAGAATATCGCAGGGACCGAATTTGGCAGAGATGGCATTGCGTGCTTCCTCCAGAGAGGCTTTGTCCAGTACATTGGCGGCAAGACCCATGGCGGTGCCGCCTTCTTTGATGATTTCATCAGCAACAGCCTGTGCGCTTTCAGCTTTAAGGTCGAGGATAGCTACTTTTGCTCCGCAAGCGGCAAGAGCGCGGGCCATGCAGCTGCAAAGGATCCCGCCGCCACCGGTGACAACCGCAGTTTTGCCGGCAAGATCAATGTTCAGAGGAACGTTCATGTTTACTCCTTGTTTTTGAGAATTTACAACAGGTTTTTCCTTTGAAAAGAGGAAAAACATTAAATTTAATATCATAATATACCACAAATGATAAAAACTTAAAATGTTTTTTGGATAATATTTCCATTTTTCTTGCAAAATGAGCTTTGAGAAGGTATATTTTGTGTGTTATTTTGTAATTGTGTAAATATAACCCTATGGAAAGGTATTGTAAATGCTGCATAAGTCTGCCAATTTGCATTTGATTCTTGCCGGAACTCTTCTTTCCGGTGTGTTTTCCTTCAGCGCGTATGCACAGACACAGGGAAAGAGCAAGGTGCTTTCTGCAAGAGAAAAACGGTATGCGGAATTTTCCCAGCTTCCGGATCCCTCTGTTGTGGAGAAGATCGACCGGGAAAAGATCCTGCAGCTTTCTGAAAAGAAACTTGCCATTTTGAAAAAGATGCACCGTACCAGGTTGGAACTTATCAGGAAAGATCAGAAACTTTCCTCTTTGCGTAAAAAGATCCTGTCTCTTTCTCTCGAATTGAGTCAGGAACTCAA
>JAFVRL010000325.1 GCA_017504325.1 Lentisphaeria bacterium
CCCGGTTGTATCCGGGAACTTTCCGGAAGGATCGCTCCTTTCATCCTGCGGAGGAAAAAGGCGGATGTCTTTACGGAGATCCCGCCGAAAAATGAACAGATCCTTTATTGCGAAATGGAGGAGGGGCAGAAAGAATTTTATGAGAGGTTCCTGGAAGAAACGAGGAAAAAATGCAAAGAAGCATCTTCCAACCCGAAAATAACGAAAATGGAGATCCTTTCCTCTTTGCTGCGTATGAGACAGGTCTGTTGTGATCCCCTTCTTATCCCTGAAGAGAAACGGGACGGGGTGGATGTTCATACTGCCGGGTCGGCAAAGATGGAACTTTTGAAAGAATTGCTTTTGCAGACCATTGACAGCGGACACCGGGTATTGCTGTTCAGTCAGTTTACCTCGCTTCTTGCCATCGTCCGTAAATTTCTTGAGGAAAAAGAAATCGCATACGAATATCTGGACGGCAGTACGAAAGACCGTTTTGCCCATGTGGATCACTTTAATAATTCCGGGGATGTTCCTGTTTTTCTGTTGAGTTTGAAAGCCGGTGGTCTGGGCTTGAATCTTACAAGTGCGGATACGGTCATTTTGTATGACCCGTGGTGGAATCCCACTGCGGAAGCGCAGGCAATGGACCGTTCACACCGCATCGGGCAGACGAAAAAGGTCAATTGCGTCAAATTGATCGTGAAAGATTCTGTCGAAGAGAAAGTTCTGGAATTGCAGAAATTGAAAAAAGATCTGTTCCATGACATCGTGGAAAATTCTACGGAAGGGATGGGGACGCTGTCTCTGGAGGATTTTGAATTTCTCCTTTCCTGAGGCAGGTGCTGAAAAGTTATTATTCCGGTGTATCTTTTTTTCTGCTGAAGAAAGAATAAGAGGTTTTTTTCTTCACCGGGAAAAAACGGGGGTACAGAAACATTCCTTCCTGCAATTTCCCGGAGTATTTCCGGAAGAGTGTCTGATCATTTCTCCGGAAAAAAATATTATTTTTGATTCCGGCAGCAGATTGTTTTCATTCAAACCCAGGCGGAAGAAAAGAAATATACCGTTGCAGGAAAGTGTTTTTTCTGCGGTTGCATCTGTAAATTGCCCTGATCCTCCCATACAGGATGCAAGGAAAAAGGGGAGGGCGGCAAGTACGGTAATGCGTGTTTTCTGAATGAGCTTTTTCATTGATTCCTTCCTGTGATTTTATACTGCAATAAGCGTCAAAGAAGGGAAGAGCGGCAGGAAAATCACAGAAAACTTCCGCATCCGTCTGCGGAAACGGAAATTTTGCAATAAAAAAAATATTTTCTCTTTCAAAAATACTTTTCAAGGTGTATATTTCTGAAGATATGGAGAAGTTTATGTTTATACTCAAAGAGCATGTTCAGGCGGAAACTTTTGCCAGAAATTCCCGCTTTTTATCCGATTTGTTTGTTGCCGGTTCCCCGGAAGAGGCAAAGGAAATATGGCATACATTGAAAAGTACCTATGACAACGGCGGGCATATCGTTTATGCATTCATAACCGGGCCGCAGGGAAATGTGCAGGGCTGTTCCGATGACGGGGAGCCTTCCGGAACAGCCGGGAGACCCACTTTGGAAGTTTTGAAGGGCAGCGGACTGACGAATGTGCTTCTTACAACAGCCCGCTGGTTCGGCGGAACACTTTTAGGAACAGGCGGACTTGTCCGTGCTTATACATCCGGGGCGCAGGAAGTATTGGAAAAAGCTGTAAAGATCCCTCTTGTACCAATGGTGAAAATCTCGTTGAATGTTTCCTATCCACTTTATGAAATGGTCAAACGCATATTGATGGAATTTGATTGTGAAATCCTTGCAGAAGAGTTTACGGACAAGGTGACTCTTATTGCCGGAATGGAGAAAAAATTTACTCTCCTTCTGAAAGACAGACTCAATGAACTGGGAAATGGAAAGATCCAGCCCCGTATTGAGGAACTGGATCTTCTTTCCTGTCAGAAATTGTGATTGATGACCTGCAGGGAAAGAGGGGATACTCCCAATAAGTTTGTCACTACCGGACACTTGGCAAGAAAGAGAAAGGATATTTTCTTTTCCTTATATTCATTCATCGTTTCAAAATTTCCCTGACCTTTGGCGATGACAAGATCAGCTTCATCAAAGATCTTTCTGAATTTTCCGGAGGATTTTTCCACAACAAGTCCGGGAAGTGTTCCGGGGATCTCTGCAAAAGGATAAGAAGATAATCCGGCATCAGAAAGATCATCTTTTGTCACATCATTGAATACGGGATTGCCCCGGACTGCCAGAGTGACTTTCTCTTTAAATTTTTCCATAAAGACCGCATCCAGATTGGCTTCGCCGCAGTTATCCAGAATATACAGGATCTTTTTTGCATTTATTACAGCTTCTTCCAGTTCCTTTACCGCATTTGTGTCGATTTTTTTTTCGAAAGCACTTTTTACTGCCTGAAGAGCCATTTCTGCGGTGGGATTGGAAAAAACTCCGAAATCAATGATGTTTCCGGATATGGCAAGACGGACGCCTGCTTCAAAATTTTCCGGATCATATTCTTTTACTTCCGGAAGCAGTTTTACAAGATTGGCTGCCAGAAGAGCTGTACGCTTTTTCTCCTCCCGGTATATATCTTTTATATTTTTATCTTCCGGATGAGCAAGCATGTTGGCAGAGGCAATAATCTCTCCTGCTATTTCAGGAGGGGACATATCCAGACTGCAATTTGATAAAAGTTTGCAGGCATATTTTACGATTTTTTCC
>JAFVRL010000326.1 GCA_017504325.1 Lentisphaeria bacterium
CAGAGATCACAGAAGGATACCAGCCGAAGTGATGGGAATCCATAAGTCCGGAAAGACCGTATTTTTTTCTTGCTTCATGCATTTTATCGTAACGGCGCATCCACTGCTGGGGAACAGGGATATAAGGCACGATCCCGGCATCCCAGGTGCGTCCGCCGGTATTGGTCATGGAGTAAAGGGTAAGTCCGATCTCCTTTGCCGCTTCCGCTTCACAGGTGAACATTCTGCTGGGGCCGGGGAAAGTAATGGAATAATCCGGCTGCATCACCATGTGACGGGGGAATTTTCGCTGTTCATACATCTCAAAGGTGACAAGTAAAGATACATCTCTGGAAAGAGTACGGATCATATCTTTCTGGGGTTCGACAGGGGCTCTGCCGAATCCGTAAGTCCAGAAGATGATGTCGGCAGTGGGATTATATTTGCGTACAGCCTTTTTCACCGCATCCACCCACTGGGGATAATCAGAACAGGGCCACCAGCCGGAACCCGGTTTATCTCCGCAGATCCCCTGGGTATAGGGATTTGCCCCTCCGGGGGTGGTCAGATGGCTTGCCGCTCTGGGGTCTTTTGTGGGAAATTCACAGGATTCACTTACAAGAATGATCCCCTTTGCTCCGGGGGAATGTTTGAACAATGCGCCGTAGGAACCGTCAAAGAAGCCGTCAGCATCGGAATCATCCGGATGCTTGTAGCCGGAAAGGTAACTGTAGATATATACCCCCAGACCGAACTTTGCAGCTCTGCGGATAAGGGTATTCACATCAATAGGCCCCTGTCTGGTCTTGTCCGGAGCAGTAAGCATAACGATGATGGAATCGAACCCTGCATGAGCGATCCCGGCAAGGTGATTATCCGGGAACTGGTCAAGTCCGTAACCGGAATGGGTCATACGGGGAGCAAAATAGGGAGCGCGGCGGATCTGTTTGCTTCTTTCCAGTGCGGGGATCTGCCGCAGATTCATCAGATCTTCGATATAATATACCCCCTGCGCTGTTCCGATCCAGCTGTCCCCTTCCACGATCACACTTTTTTCATTGCATGTATAGAAATACGCTCTGGAATCATTGCAGACTTCAGAAGGAGTATCGCCTTTTTTTGCCATTTCGGTAAGGAAAATTTCCTTATTGCCCGCTTCATGGCTTTTCACGAGGGGAAGAGAGATCTTCATACTTACAAAGAAATAATCCTGCATATCACTTGCGGCACGCAGCAATCCCTCTGTAGCATCTTCCGGCACCCGGATCACCCAGGAAGCATCAATAAAAGTTTCATTCTCCTGAACTTTTTTCACTTCTTCATTTCTTCTGTCGGATAAATGGATCCTGTCCAGAAATTCTCTGAATTCATAAGGCTGTTCGATTCTCATAAAAAACCTCTTTATCTTGTTATTTCAGAAATAATTGTTTTTCCATTATAAACCATACTTGCTTTCACACGGCAATTTTCTTTTCCGCGTACAAAACACATACACTTACCGTGGAAGGCTTTGCAGTAAGGAGTATGGAATACATCTGTACTTGCGGCATTTCCGCCGTCAGAGGCAAGGATCTTTCCATTGCTTTCAAAGGAAATAAGATCATCCGCATCCGGGCAGAGATTGCCGTCAGCATCCACGATGGAAGCAGTAACAAAAAGAGTTTCATTTGTTCTTTCCGCCTCCAGCTTTATACCGGCTGGCTCTCCGGCTGTACGGATAAATGTTTCTTCAAGGACATTACCTTTATCATCCAGAGCTTTCACCCTGATTTCCCCCTTTTCATAAGGCACACTTGCCCAGACAAGACGGGAATACCCTAAAATCTTCTTTACATTGCGGGTCTTTGCCCCCATGCTTTTTCCGTTGACAAAAAGTTCCACCGTATTGTAATTGGTATAGCATTGAACAGGAACATGCTTATGCCCCTCCCAGTTCCAATGGGGCATAAGGTACAGTACTTTCTCCTCTGACCAGCGGCTCTTGTAAAGATAGGCACGGTTTTTCGGTATTC
Organism: Lentisphaeria bacterium; assembly: GCA_017504325.1. Classification (GTDB taxonomy): domain Bacteria; phylum Verrucomicrobiota; class Lentisphaeria; order Victivallales; family UBA1829; genus RGIG5327. The sequence goes on from JAFVRL010000326.1 coordinate 1,992, forward strand.
CGCAAAGGTCGAATATCCCGTAAAAGGCACTGCGTACAGGCCACTCCTCCCGGTAGGGGGTGGGTTCGCCAAGATAGTCGAATCCAGTCCAGACAAATTCCCCCATGACAAAGGGATTTTCATCCTGTCCTTTAAATTCATGTTCCGGAATGGTTGCTCCCGGGGAGTTGCAAAGATCGAAACTGTCGATCTGTAAATTGGGCTTTTTCACCAGTTCTTCAAAGAGATAGTCGGAATACTCCCCCCGGCTGCTTATGGTGGAGGCACTTTCTGAAGCATACATGGGAGCATCCGGAAAGGTATGGTGATAAAGAGAATAGATATAAGGCTTGTAATTGAAGCCTTTGATATCCACATCATCAAACAATCCTCCTGTAATACTGTCATCACCGTTGTTCAGTCCGGCGGTGGTGGGGCGGGAAGGATCTTCATCGTGACAGATGGAGCAAAGGTGCTTTGTCATTACGGGACCGTCTGCCGTATATTGTTCGTCGATCTCGTTACCGATACTCCACATCATTACCGAAGGGTGATTGGCATCTCTTCTTATCATATCCCGCAGATCTTTTTCCCCCCATTGATCAAAATAGAGGTGTACGCCATTGGGACATTTGGGAAGTTTCCATTCATCGTAGGCTTCACAGATCACAAGAAATCCCATGCTGTCACAGAGATCAAGCAGTTCCGGATCCGGGGGATTGTGAGC
>JAFVRL010000327.1 GCA_017504325.1 Lentisphaeria bacterium
AAATTCTATGGCGATATAATCGGTCAATTTACCTATTGCTGCTTCATTTTTCTCAAATTGTTTTCTGCTTCTTGTTTCCCCGTAGGCACGCAGGGAAAAGAAGAAGTTATCTCCGGGAGTCTCTTCCCATTTTACATAGGAAAGTTCTTCAAAATTTTTATTACTGACTATTTTTTTATTGTAAGGATTTTTCTTCATACATCCTCCTTATTCGCATTTATAATATAATTTTTCAGTTCTATAATGCAAGTATAAAACCTTGTTTTTTTGAAAAAATATTGTATAATTATTAATACGGATAAGTACGGATGGGTACGGAGAACTACGGAAAATACGAAAAGGAGAAAAAATATGCAGAAAAAAAGATTTACTTTGATCGAATTGCTGGTTGTAATAGCGATCATCGCCATTCTTGCAGGGATGCTTCTGCCTGCGTTGAATAAGGCCAGAAATATGGCAACAGGTATTGCCTGTCTTTCCAATCTCAAACAGATCGGTATGGCAGCAAGTTCCTATACTACTGACTACAAAGACTGGATGATTTCTTCTACAAAAGTGTATCCCTCCCATATGTGGGGTACTACCGGATACCACTCCATGGTTCTGCTTCTGCAGTCCAGCAGCATCTATCCGGACGGCTTGGGGTATATTCCTGTGAAAAGCTGGAACCCCGGACCTTATGCAGTAGAAGCAAAGGGAATTCTGCGCTGTCCTGCCAGACAGGTGGTGCTGGATGCCCATAAATCCAAACAGCCCTGTGATTACACGATCAATTTTTATGCCACCTATATGGGATCTCTGGGCCCCAAACGCATGGAGGTAAATTATCAGAAAGGATTTTACAAGATGAATACATGTAAATTTCCTTTAAGCAATCTTTCCACCTTCTTCGATTCCAAAACTGTTGCGGAGGGACTGCGTCTTCACCTGCCCGCCGCAAGGGGATTCAATACCGCATTTGCTGATATGCATGCCGCATTTGTGGATATCCGCAAGTGCAGGGCTCTTTATACAACAGACAAAGTGCATGCTGTTACCTGGACTGGGGTAAACAATATGTATAACAAACTGCATAATTCCTATCCCTTTTCCGGTGTTGCCGAACCCAGATAAAATAAATCTGTAAATCAAATATAAACAAAAAAGGAGTCTTTATGACAAAAAAAATTCTTCTGCTTCTGGGGATCTTCCTCATTGGCACATCTTTCGTAAATCTTTCCGCAAAAGAGGCACTTGCCCCCAATGTGGAAAAGAAATTCCTCCAGTTCGGCTGGGATAACCCCTCTCCGGAATATCTGGACAAAAATCTGGAAATGATCGAAACATACCTTCCCTATGACGGATTGGGAATCGGAATGGCAAAAACCGTCAAAGATGCAAAGGGGAAAAATGTTTCCACCGCATGGATGATCTTTTCCAAACTCCAATTCCAGTATGACTGGTATAAAAAAGATGTTGAACACCTGAAAAATGTTCATAAGAGAGCCAAAAAACTCAAATACAACTTTATCGGAACTTCCGCCTCCTCCTTTACCGGGGAATTTGATATTTTTGATGATGAATTCTGGAAAATAGCCTGCAACAACTTTGCTGTTCTCGCCCGTGTGGCAAAAGAGGGCGGTTGCAAAGGACTGCGCTTTGACCTGGAAGATTACGGCAATTATCAGAAATTCCGTTACCGGGCAGAGTGCGGCAAATCCTACAAAGAAGCCTGGGATAAAGCACGGGAACGGGGAAGACAATGGATGAATGCAGTGGGAAAAGAGTTTCCCGATATTACCATTTTCTGTTTCTTCTGGCTGGATCTGATGATGGGATATGCCGACGGCTCCCCTTATCTGCATGAAAGATTGCAGGGATGCAGTACGGGGCTTCTCGTTGCCTTTATCAATGGTATTTATGACGCACTTCCCCCCAAGGCAAAAATCGTGGACAGTATGGAAGGTCACGGATATTTTGCACACAAACTGGAACACTATTACAAGATGAGAGCATTGCGTGATGTCCGGTATGTGAAACTTCTTGCTCCGGAAAATCACCGTAAATTCCGGGAACAGGGTTCTTTCTCTGTTGCCTCCTATATGTCCTGCTATACCAACAGCCGTCCTCCCTATTCTTTCCGGGAATTTATGGAGAAGGAAAAGATGACTCCTCTGGAATTTTTCCGCCGGAACTTTACTTATGCTGTGGAATATTCCGATGAATATGTATGGACATGGAACGAACACAGAAAATGGTATCCCATCCCCTATAAACACGGCTGGCAGGAAAAAGCTCTCAAACACTCTCCTGATGTACCCGGCCCCTATATCGGTATGGCGATCCCCGGTATTGAAAATGCCATGCTTTATGCAAAAGATCCCTGGAAGTATGCTTATGATCTTCTGAAAAATCCTGATAAACTTGTTAATCTTCTGAAAAATCCCTCCTTTGAAGGCAAAGGCGGCAAAAATGTTGTGCAGCTTGCTCCGGATTCCGTGGTTTACAAAAATATCCCCAACTGGGAAACATGGAAAAATAAAAGAAGCAAGGCAAAAATCTCTTTTGCGCCCGGTAAAGGGGTGAATAAATCCCATGCTGTCGTAGTGGAAAATGGGGCGGGAGTCATTCATCAGGCTGTGAAGATCGATCCCAATGGAGCGTACATCGTAAGGGCAAAAATGCGTGTGGAAGGAAAGGGCGGCGGTTCTCTGGGTGTCCAGTGGAGAAATAATAAAGGAAGCTGGCATAATCATTCCATGACACTTTCCGCCCCCTTTGACAAGGATCTTGGCAACGGCTGGAAGCAGGCTACTGTTATTATCCGGAATATTCCCGAAGGCTCTTTCTATTTGAGTCCCATGCTCAATTCCACAGGGAAAGAGGGGGCAAAGGTATATTTTGATGATGTGGAAGTTTTCAGTATGTTTGACAAGAATCCTTCAGTAGCTCCCCATCTGAAAAAAGCATTGGACGACTGGCACAAAAAACGCGCCGCGGAGAAAAAAGCTGCCGCATTGAAAAATGTGAAAAAAACTCCCCAGGCAAAAGAAAATAAGGCAAGAAATGCCAATTTCAATCTCTGGGGGGATTTGGCAAGTGTGGATTCTTTGATCCCCGGTGCCACCCTCTTCAAAGGAAAATTTGAAGGCTATTCCGCCAAAGGAAAAGTAAAGGCAAAATTCTACTCTGTTGTGGGGAAAGATATGGGGTATTCCGACGATACTTCTGCTGTGGTAACGGCTAACAATGGCTGTATCCTTGCTCATGTCCCTGTGGCAAAAGGCGGGGAAAAATACCGCATTGCCGTCAAAACAAAAGGTGTGGGCAACGGTAAAGGCTATATCAAAGTCTATTACCGTTCCAAACGGGTGAAAGGGCCTTTCGACTATGGTCTGGGTATCCCTGTGTTCAAAGACGGGCAGAAACTGGAAAAAGACGGCTGGGGAAAAGTGGAAGGAACTATCACTCTTCCTGCTGTTGCCACCGGTTTTACTCTGGTACTGGATACCACCGGGATCAAGGGGGAAAAAGATATGGTATTCTTTGACGAAGTGGAAGCTGTCAAAGTACCTTGATTTTCTTTATCTTAACAGAGAAACGGTATTAAGGAGGGAGAATTTTTAAAGATCTTTCCTCCTTTTTGCCGAATGGACAATAAAAAAAATTGCATTTCCTTAAAGATACATTACATTACCCATATTCCCCGTGCCGCATAATATACATTATGTTATAGGAAGTGCGGCGTTTTTGCATTCAAAACGGAAATCAGGGGAATAAAAAAAGGTTTTGAAAAGATAAAATCAAGCTCGTGGGAGAGTACATAATGTATATTATGCGACGTAATAATTTTACACTCATCGAACTTCTTGTTGTTATAGCCATCATTGCTATTCTTGCCGGGATGCTTCTTCCGGCGTTGAATAAGGCAAGAGAGTCGGCTATGGCAATAAGCTGTATGAATAATCACAAACAACTTGGATATGTTTTTAATACATACATTGAAGATTTCAAGGGGGAATATCCTCCTCACGCTTTATTTGGACAAAGCTGGGTTTGGGGTATGATCATGCCGGAACCCGGGGACGGCAACACCAGGAAAAGATTGGGGTATGCTTCCAAAAAAATATTCCGGTGTCCTGTAACTGAACGGAAATATAAGGGACCGGAGCGTAGCGGAATCGGAATAGCTTATAATTTCCAGATTCTTTCCACAAGTAATCCACAACAGCCGAAAAATATCCGTCAGGATCGCTGTACAGCACCCAGTGAGCAGTTTGTTCTTATGGATTCCGGCAATGAATCCACTCAGGTTTTTGCCTGGAATCTTACCAGCACCACCATGAGGGTGAATCCGGCTCACGGGAGAAAAAGGATCAATATTCTTTATGCCGATTGGCATGTAGGCACTTTTAGTGCCGCCAATCCCTTTAATCTCTATGGAACGACGTGGTCTTCCACTGTTCCTCCAAAAGGATTCCTCGGACAATGTAATTATGCTTCCGGAATGAGTGATTTCAATACCAAAGTCGGCTGGTGTAAATTCCGGTAAATATATCTTTAATATTTTTTACTCTGTAAAACTCTTTTCTGTATTTGATTTTTATGGAAAAGAGTTTACATTTATTGCTGTAAATAATACTCATTTTTAACGAAAGGAAAAATATGAAAAAAACATTGTTGAAAGGCTTTCTCCTTGCCGGGTTTGCCGCAGGTACTCTTTGTGCTTTTGAGGTGACAAAGGATACACAAATCGTCATCGGGGATAAAGTCCCGGAATCCACCATTCTTGCCGCAAAGGAATTTGCACATTATGCCGGAAAGGTAAGCGGAAATACTTTGAAAACGGTGAAGGGAAAAAGTAACGCTTCTTCCAAAGTTGTCATTGGCACTCTTGAAAATGTGAAAGATCTTCCCTCTTCCGCCGCAAAGAAACTATCTTCCGCCAAATCCCCCGACGCTTTTGCCATCGTCAGCAAAGGCGATACTCTTTATATCGTAGGGAAAGACCGGGTGGGGGAACTCTACGGCACTTACGCTTTTCTGGATGAAAAAGTGGGCATCCGCTGGTTCCGTGCCGCGACAAAAAGTGATGCGTATGAATATATCCCCGAAAAAACTGCTTTGAAATTTGCAGATTTTGAGATCGTCCGTGATCCGGTTTTCCGTTACAGACAGCTTTCCCATGTGGGAGCTACCGGCAAAGCTCCGGTAAACGGTCAGACTGTTGCTGTCCGTCAGGGCTTCCAGATCAATCCCCCCTGGAACTACAAACGCGCTTTCAAAGAAAAATTCTATATGGAAAGAACCTCCATCCTTTCCATTGGGGATGGCGGTCACCTTACCTTTACCAAACCTGTTCCCCAGAGTCTTTTTGAAAAACATCCGGAATATTTTGCATTGCAGAACGGCAAAAGGGTGAAAGGACAGCAGATTTGTATCTCCAATGCGGAAGTACAGAAACGCATTTATGATTATGTGGAAAGTATCTATAAAGAAGTTCCTGCAAATGAGTTCAATTACCTTTTCGGTATGATCGACGTGACTACCGGCTGGTGTGAATGTGCCGAATGCCGTAAACTGGACGAAACAGAAAAATTTGATTATATCAATGTTTCCACCCGTTTCCATAAAGTTGTTACAAAGATCATGGCTCAGCTCTATAAAAAATATCCGGATGCTCTTCTGGAATCCTGGGCATATCATACCTACCGCACCATTCCCAAAAATGTGAAGTATGATAAACGCGCCATCATCTACTATTGCACCCATGGCCGCTGCTACGGACATGAACTCAATGACACCTCCTGCCAGAGAAACGTTACCCACCTCAATCTGATGAAAGCGTGGGGAAAAATCTCCTCCCGTATGAGATTGTATGAATATGCCAACTGTACTTCTGTTATGTATGGCTGTCTGGAAGAGATCCAGGCAAAAGACTTGCGTTTCTTCCGTAAAATGGGCTGGGAAGGCTGGAAGGAAGAGATGCTTTTTGCTGACGCCCAGTTCTGGCCTCCTGCGAAAAAAGGAGTAAAAGATTTCCGTGCCGACAGAGCCAATGCCAACTGGCAGTGGTACTGTGTCACCGGAAAAATGCTGTGGAATCCGGATCTTGATCCCGCAAAGATCCTGGAAGATGTGGAAAGCAAATATTATGGAAAAGCCTATCCTGCCATGAAAAAATATCATGACTGCCGCAGGGAACTTTGGAACAATTCCTCTTACTGCCTGGGGTATCCCACAGGCGACCAGAGACGCCCCCAGCTTCTCTCCGTCCCCGGGGCAAAGGAGAAACTGCTTGCCCTTCTTGATGAAGCTGACCGTCTTGCCGGAAATGATGAAATCCTGAAAGGAAGACTTAAAGACGACCGTGACTGGCTGAATCGCTACTGGATCGAACCCAATGATAAAATGCGTGCCCAGCTGGGCAAAGCCTGTTCTGCTCCCACAAGAGTGGGCAATATCAAAATCGACGGCAATCCCTCTGATGCAGAATGGAACAGAGCATGGCATACAAGTGAATTCAAATATACTTTCGGAAGCAAAAGAGGACAGAGTGTTGATAAAGAACACAAAACCGTTCTTTCCATTCTCTCCGATGATGATAATTTGTATTTCCGTGTGGTCGCCGATACAAAGGAGCCTTCCAAACTCAAAGGCAACTGCAAAACAAAAGATGGAAATGTGTTCCATGATGACAGCGTGGAATTTTTCATCATGCCTCCCTCCGCCGCACAGGAATATTATCAGGTTGCAGTAAGTGTTTCCGGTGCTGTTTATGATGCCCGTTGCCCCGGTAATCATTCCAAAGAGGATCTGGGAGTTGTTGCCGCTGTAAAACGCACCAAAAAGGGTTTCGCAATGGAAGTGAAAGTACCCCTTGCCAAAATTGGCAAAGCGGAACGTGGAGCATTGTGGAAAGTTCATGCCACAAGATGCGTCACTGCAGAAAAAGAAAGTGATGCCGCCGCCGGTTTTCAGATGAGTCTGGATGGTACACCCCATCATGATACGGTCAATTACAGAGGGATCATCATTGGTACGCCCATTTTGAAAAACGGTACTTTTGAAACTCTCAATAAAAAAGGTATGCCGGCAGATTGGGCAGTAAGCAGGTGTACTGTTGAAGCAAACGGGGCATCCAATGCCCTGAAACTTCCTTACGGCGGTTTTGCCTATCAGCTT
>JAFVRL010000328.1 GCA_017504325.1 Lentisphaeria bacterium
AACCTTTAGATAAATGCGTGATGAGGATTTTTCTTTTGAACGGGTAATTTTCTGTCCAGGGTGTTTTGTTTCCGCCAGACTTTTCCCAATGAAAAAGATCTCAAAATTCTGCAAATAACCTTTCTTCAGAAGATGTGGCTGCCCGGAAAACTTTTTTTGATATAAAAAATATGTTCTGTCTTCTGAAAAAGTACAGAGAGAAGTAAATAAAAGGTAAAAATATGATTGAAACAGCAGAGAAAAAGAAAAAAGTGAAGGAGATTTTCTTTCACATCATCAAGATCCTGATTGCCGGTATCCTTATATACTGGGTCGTCAAAGATATAAAGATGGATGAACTCGCCGTTCTTCCCCGTTCCCGGCTGCTTTTTGCCTGGGTGACCGCCTTCATCCTGGTCTTTTGTCAAACGGCACTTTCAGCCTTCCGCTGGCAGCTGCTTGTCAGAGCGCAGGGGATAGATCTCACTTTTTACAGGGCATTTTCCCTGACTTTTCAGGGAGTCTTTTTCTCTCTGTGTCTGCCGGGGGGAGCTGTGGGAGGGGATGTAGTGAAAGCTGCCTGCGTTGTCAAAGAGACTTCCGGAGAAAAAAAAGTGGAAGCGGTGACAAGTATATTCATGGACAGACTGGTGGGTCTGATCGCGCTTTTCGGACTGGCATTGTTTCTTATACTGATCAAAATACCCGCTGTTCTCACCATGACAAAACCAATTCAGGCGACAGTGTGGACATTGGGTATCGTATGTATTACCGGCTTATCCGCTGCATTTTTCTTTCTTTTCCACGATATTTTCCTGAAAATATCCTTTATCAGGAAGTTGCTGCTTCTGGCGGACCGGCTCGGCAAAGGAGCCTTTACAAGGATCCTTGCTTCTGTGGATATTTACAGAAAAAAATGGAAGACTCTTTTTGTTACCTGTATTATGGGGATCGTTGTCATCCATCCTCTGCTTTTTCTGGCATTATACTTTATTGCGGATATTCTTACAGGCAGACTGCAGCAGATCATTCCGGTCTTTTTTGCTGCAGCATTGGGAAATGTTGCCTCCTGTATTCCCGGCACGGTGGGAGGATTGGGAGCGCGGGACAAGATCATGCAGATCCTTCTGGAAACAGGCAACGGTTTGGCATCCTCTGAAACGGCAATGATCCCCATTCTTTATACGCTGGGGTATGTAAGCTGTTCCCTGACAGGTTCCCTCTTTTTTATTTCAGACTCATTCCTGAAAAAGAAAAAGAATAAATAAGGGAGCGGTGATCTCGAAAATCATACAAAACAGATAATGAGGGCAGAACCGGAGTTGTGAAAAATTTTTCTTTGCGGGCAGAGAGATTCTTTTCAGATATCCGGCACCGTAAGGGATCCCCGCAAAAGAGTTTTTTAAGTATTTTTTTCCTTGCCGCCTTGTTTTTTACGGCAGGAAAGGGCATATTAATATATAAACGATCAATTCAGAAAAGGAACAGTAAAGATGAAAGTATTTTTGAGAACCGTTATATTGCTTGTATTTGTTTTTCTGCTTACCTCCTGTGCGCCGAAAACAGTGATCCCGGAAGAGGTACTTCAGCTTCCGGAATATACAAGTACTTATACTGCATATAATCTCTGGGCGCAGAAGCAGTCCGGTGATGAAAAAGCTCCTGCAGTCATTGATGAATTCAATACCCAGAAAGGGGAACTTATCCCCTTTGGGACAGAGATTGAATTTTTGGAATCCAATGCGGAAAATATCGTATTCAAAAGAAAATCGGATGATAAAGTATTTGTACTCAAGTATGAGGCGGGAAAGAGCGTTCGCAATATCGAAGATGTGATACGGAGCGTTTTTACGACCAAAACTCCCGCAGAACTTGCCTCCGGTATCCGCAGTACGGATCTGGCAAAACTCAAACGGGGATTTGTGGAAAAAGGTATGCGCAGAAGTGAAGTTTTTCTCGGGTTCGGACTTCCTCCCCCGTTGCGCACCCCTGCCCTCAATGTGGATACCTGGACCTATTTTGTGGATTACGGTGTCACAAAACGGGTGGTATTTTTCGGGGATAAAGTCCTTGAGATCATTCAGCTTGACTAATCTTTCGGGAAAGATGTATAAAAATGCTTTTTACAGGCGGTGAACTTGAAAGGATCTTTGGAGAAGATCCTGCTGTGATCTTTCAGAAACCGGCGGGAATGAGTCTGCCGGATATTGAAGAAGTTTCCACTGATTCCCGTAAAATGATGAAAAACGCGCTGTTCATTGCACTGGACGGGGAAAAGTTTGATGCCCATGATTTTATTGTTCCGGCAGTAGCGAATGGAGCTGTTCTCGTTTGTGCGGCTAAAACAAAAGCACATAAAGTACCTTCAGATGTTCCGGCGATCATTGTGGATTCGCCTTTAAGAACCTATCAGATGCTGGCAAAGAATTACCGGTTGCGTTTTAAAGAGTTGAAGGTCATCGCTTTGACAGGTTCCTGCGGAAAGACCAGTACGAAAGAGGCGTTGAAAGCTGTATTCAGCGAATATGCCGGAAAAGAGAAGGTCCTTGCCACGGAAGGGAATACCAATAATCAGATCGGAGTACCGCAGAATCTGTTCCGGCTGACAGAAGAACACAAATATGCCATTATTGAAATGGGGACAAATCATTTCGGAGAGATCCGCCCCATTGCGGAAACGGCGATGCCGGATGCTGCCATGATCGTTTCCATCGGCAGCTGCCACCTGGAATTTCTGAAAAATTTTGAAGGCGTTGCCACGGAAAAAGGGGAGATTTTTTCCTTTCTTCCGAAGAACGCTCCTGTGGTGATCCCCTTTCAATGTCCTGCGGTGGAGATCCTGCGGAATAAAGCGGCAAAAAGAACGGAAAAGATCTATACATTCGGGGAAGAGAAAAGTTCCACAGTAAGTTTCACCTATCTTGGAGGAAATATTGACGGAGCCTCCTTCCGTCTTTCCTGTGACAGAAATTCTGTGCTGGTGAATTGTCCCATTGCCGGGAAGCATCAGGCGCAGAATGCTGCCGGAGCAGCGGCAATGGCATCTGCTTTCGGGATCCCGCCGGAACTCATTGCTTCAGGACTCGGAAAGATGACCCTTCCGGGAATGCGGATGCGGAAAAGTGAACATAATGGAGCAATCTGGCTCAATGATGCCTACAATGCCAATCCTGACAGTATGAAAGCAAGC
>JAFVRL010000329.1 GCA_017504325.1 Lentisphaeria bacterium
GGCATGGCGGCTCATGCCTTCCTTGATGAGAATACCGCATTCATCAATAATGAGGATGGCATTATTCACCACGATACCGATAAGCATAACGCCGCCCAGAAGTCCCATCATGGACATGGTCATTCCTGCCAGATAAAGGGTGAAATACATCCCCAGGAATCCCAGAGGAACGGTAAACATGATAAGGAAGGGTTTTGTCCAGGATTCCAGAATGGCACAGATAAGAAGATAGGTAAGCAGAATGGCAAGGATGATCACTTCCACAAACTCTTTTGTGGTTTCATTCATGCGTTCCACACTCCCTGTGCTGTTGGTACGGTAACCGGGCAGCAGACAGCTTTCAATATCTTTACGGAAAGAATCCGCCACATTCGCCAAAGCCTGACCGGGGGCAGGGTTGGCGTAGATCATGATGGAACGCTCTTTGTCATAACGGGTGATGGAAACAGGTTTTGTTTCTTCTTTAAGTTCCGCAAGAGCTTCCAGAGGAATGGGAATACCGTTATTATGCTTTACGGACATAAGATCCAGCTGATCCATCCCCTTTTCAATATTCTGCCTTACGCGGATATCAAAGGAACGGGATCCCAGACGGTATGTACCAACTTCCACCCCTTCCAATGCTCCTTTTGCAGAACTCTGCAGAGATTCCAGAGGCATCCCCACATTCTGCAGAATGGTACGGCGGGGAACGATATTCAAAGTGGCTTTCCCCTGACGGATGGTACTGTCGATATCTTTGGCAACTGCGGATTTCTGGATCTTTTCCATGGAAAGTCTCCCGGCGCGTTCCAGTTCCGCCATATCGCTGCCGCTGACACGCACACGGATCAATGCACCGCTTCCCCCGATGATCTGGGGATAAGTGAGAGTGATGATACAGTCATCTTCATCCGCAAGGATCTGACGGACTTTTTCCAGAATATCCTCAATAGTATCGGTACGCTCATTTTTCTGGGTCAGCACACAGAAGATCTGCCCCACATACACAGCCTGGGAGATCTGTCCGGCTCCCCCTCCGGGAGAGTTCCCTGCATAAATGACCATTCCTTTTACATCTTTAATGGTTTTCACCTTTGCGGCGATGCCGTGGATGCGTTTTTCTGTCATTTCCAGGTTGTAGTTGGTGGGAAATTCCAGACGGATGGTCATTTCCCCCTGGTCAGCAGAGGGAATAAAACTGCGTCCCACATTGGGGATCACAAAGAAATATACAGCAGCACAGATGGCGGCAGTAAGGATCACAACAAGGATGGAGTATTTCTTCGTCCATTGGATCGTACGCACAAAGATCCGGGCGATGAAATCATAACCGGTATCCCAGGGCCGGAAAAGTTTATCCAGGAAAGTTACTTTCTTTTCCTCCCCTGCCTTCTGCCCTTTGAGCAGTACACAGGCAAGAATGGGAGTAAGAGTAAAACTGATGAAAAGAGATACGATGGTTGCCGCAACCATCGTTCCGGCAAAGGGAGCCATCATTCTTCCGGTCATCGTAGTCATCATGGCAACAGGTACGAACACCACAACGTTGGTCAAAGCACTTGCGGCAACAGCAACGATCACTTCCCCGGTACCGTGTTCCGCAGAATCTTTGAGTTTCTCTCCCCGTTTCAGATGTTTATGGATATTTTCAATAACCACAATGGAGTTGGTCACCAATACCCCTACAGAACATCCCAGAGAGAGAAGTGTCATAATATTGAATGAGTAATCCAGATACTGCATGAACGCAAAGGTCACAGCAATGGAGATGGGCATGGAGATGATGACGATAAAGGTGGTACGCCAGTCATGCAGGAAGAGGAAGAGGATGAGGGCGGTGAGAATGACCCCGTAAAGGATACTGCCCCAGGCATCATCCACAGAAGCCTGGATAAAGTGACCGGAATCTTTGAACCACACAAGACGCATCCCGCCGGGAAGTTCCCCGCTGCGGTTGATCTCATCAAATCTTTTCCGCAGAGCTTTGATCACCGCAAGGGCATTGGCTTCCCCTTTTTTCACGATATTGAAGGCGGCAACCGGCTGACCGTTGAGGAACATCTTGTTACGGATCTCCTTACTGATCATTTTCACATCGCCGATGTCCCGCAGATAGATACGACGGTCATCTTTGGAATAGATCTCGATATTGCGGATGTCATCAAAGTTTTTGTATTCGCCGTCAAAGACGATGTTCTTTTCAGAATCCCCCTGTTTGATACGGCCTACCGGGGCTTTCAAATTGTTCTTTTTGAGGGCATTGCGCACATCTTCCATCGTCAGGTTGGCAAGGGAAAGTTTTTCCCTGTCGATCATTACATGCACCTGCATTTCATCGGCACCGTACACCCTTACTTCCCCTACCCCTGCCACAGAGGAGAAACGGTTGGCAAGAGAGTCATCCGCGTAGTCATAGAGTTCGTCAACTGTTTTGTTCTCCCCCACAAGGAACATACGCACCACGGAAGTAGCATTGTTGTCGATTTTGCGGATGGTAGGCTCCTTGACGCCGTCGGGAAAATCCTCACGGATACGGTTGAGGCGTTCACGCACATCGGTAGCCGCAACGTCCACATTGACCCCCATATTGAACTCGATACTGATATTTGCCACATCTTCCAGACAGGTGGAGCTTATGTGTTTGATCCCGTCGATAGCGGAAACAGCATCCTCAATACGGCGGGCTACTTCCACTTCGATCTCTTCCGGACTTGCCCCGTCATATTCGCACCGGATCGCCACATAGGGAATATCCAGACTGGGCATAAGGTCGATGCTCAATTTACGATAGGAATTTATCCCCAGCATGATGAGGATAATGATAAACGCCGTCATGGCAATAGGGCGGCGGATTGACCATGTACTTAAAAACATTCTGTCACCCCTTCTTATTTCACGATGGTAACTTTGGTACCTTCAGCAAGGAACCGCTGACCGGAAACAACAACTTTTCTGCCCTTGAGGACTTCCGGATTGGTGATCTGGCAGTTTTCCCCGTCAACGATCCCTTTCTTCACTTCCACAGAAGTAGAGGTTCCTTCCTTATTTACTGTATAAACAAAGAATTTCTTTCCCTGCTGCAATACTGCTGTTTCAGGCACACCCACACCTTTGGCTTCCCCGAGGATAATATCCAGTTCGCAGAGCATACCGCTTGCCAGATTGATCTCTTTGGGAAGGATGGCTTTGACTTTGAAGGTACGGGTGACGGGATCAATGGTACGGGCGGAGTAAGTGATCTTTGCAGTACCGTATTTCACACCGTCAACAGAGATGGTCACAGGGGTCTTGCCGGCAACGATCCTGTTGTGATAGCTTGCACTCAAATAAGCAATAACTTCCAGATTGCTGATATTTTCCAGTTTCAGGATGTTTGTACCGCTTTTCACATACTCTTTTTCCTCCTGCAATTTGGAGGCGATGAGGCAGTCGAAAGGAGCTTTCACCATAGCGTCACGCAGATTTTTTTCCGCAATAAGAAGATTGGTTTCCGCCTGGACAAGTTTTGCTTTTCTGTACCGGACGGCGACCTTTGCCTTTTCCACAAGGGCATTGGCTTCTTTCCAGTTTACAATGGCAGTTTCATAATCGGTAGCAGACATGGCACTGCTTTTGATCAGCCGTTCAGCACGATCACGGTCAAACACCGTTTTTTCCGCCTTTGTTTCCATGATCTTGAGTTCAATTTCTGCGGTGGAAAGTTCGGTTTTGGCTACGGAAACCTCCTCTTTCTTCACTGTCACATCATTTTCCAGTGTCACTCTGTCGATACTGAAAAGAAGATCACCTTTTTTCACCATATCGCCTTCATCCACTTTCAGGTCATCCAGCGTTCCTTCGGTCTTTGCGGAGATCGTAGCGTATTCCACCGGGAAGATCGTCCCTTTTACGGGAAGGCGATCCTGGAAATTCTGCGCTTTGAGACTCTGCAGAATAACGCGGACGGTCTTTTCCCTGACCGCTTTTTTCTTTTTGGCACAGGATGTGGTGAGCATAAGCCCCGCAAACAGAAGCGGGAGCAGCATGAGAAACGTGATTTTTACAGGGCGGATCATCTTTTTTCTCCTTTTTTTTACAGTAAACTGTTTTTTTATATTACAATATGATAATATTTAACATAACACTAATATAATTTATTTGCAATACTGAAAAAATACAATATATTAAAAAAAGTTTCTTTATAATGGAAAAGTTATTAAAAAACGGAAAAAAAATATGGTTACTTTCAATCAATTGAAAAATTTTCTACTTCTTGCGGAAATTTTACATTTTGCCAGAGCTGCCCAGAAAATGGGGATCACCCAGGCAGCATTGAGCCGGGATATAAAGAAATTGGAAACAGAGATCGGGTGTCAGCTTTTTGACCGTTCCGATAAATAGAACATCACCCTTACCGCAGCCGGTCAGACCTATTATGAAAAACTCAAAGATTTTCCGAAAATGCTGGATAATGCCAGAACAGAAGCATGGAAAGCTGCCAGAGGAGAAACCGGAACCTTACGGATCATGGTCCACCCCTCTATTTACAATCAGGTGGATATGAGTCTTGTTTTTCAGAGGATGCTTGCAAAATGGCCGGAAGTGCGTCTGAAAATCAAAGATGCCATTTCCAATATGGCGGCAACAGCCCTGAATAACGGCGAATGTGATGTGGCATTCTATTCCACCACCTATTTTCCCCGCAATACCAATATCCATTTCAAAACAAAAGAGATGTTCACCACTCCTTTTGTCCTTGCCATTCCGGTGAATCACCGCCTTGCAGAAAAGGAAAATATCACCGTAACGGATCTTTCCAACTGCCGTTTTATTCTTCCCCCTTCAGAAGATGCTCCTGAATTCAGACAACATCTGGAAAACATGCTGATCAAACAGGGACATTTCTACCCCATCGTCGCCCAGGAAGCAAGGGGCCCCATGGCGACCCAGAACCTTGTGGCGGCATCTCTGGGTATAGGGATCGTTCCGGCGACATTCCGTAACGCTTTTCCGGAAAAAATCGTTTTCAGAGATCTGCCATTCAAAGCAGAACGAACAGTGGTTGCAGCATGGCTGGACAATAATACAGCTCCTGCACTCCAGAACTTTCTCTCCATTCTCAATACGATAAGCGCTCCAAAAGCAAAAACAGGAAAAATGAAAAAAGAAAAATGATCCTTGCTTTCCGGAAAGTATGATATGATCACCGGCCCTGGTGCAGATCAGAATATATGCGCCAGTCCCGTTTTACATTCTCCCTGCTTCAGAAGCACCATTTGCCGTTGCGGAAAATGGCAACTTTCTCCCCGTTACGGGTAATGCCGTCAATGGATAAAGTATCATTACCGATCATAAAATCCACATGGATCATACTGTCGTTTACTCCCATTTTCAGCATCTCTTCCCGTGTGTATTTATCAAAATCCTTCACGCAATCGAAAAAGCCTCTGCCCAGAGCCATGTGACAGGCAGCATTTTCATCATAAAGAGTGCTGTAGAAAAGAAGTCCGGTTTCATTGATGGGGGAATCGCATCCGATAAGAGCGCACTCTCCCAGGTAGGCTGCCCCTTCATCCATTGCCACCATTTTTTCCAGTGCCTCCTGACCTTTGGCAGCTTTGACTTCCACTACTTTCCCTTCATGGAAACGGATGGAAAAATCTTCGATCAATGCCCCCTGCCAGGAAAGAGGTTTGCTGGAATATAAAATACCTTCCGCATCGCCCTTTTTCGGCGTGGTGAAGATCTCTTCGGAAGGGATATTGGGATTGAAAACTCTGCCGGAAAGATCTTTTTCCGCAGCTCCGGCAAAAACGCCCTGTTCCATAAGTCCCACAGAAAAATCTGTTCCATTGCTACTTTTGTATTCCAGACGGGCAAAATTATACTTGTTCAAAGCGGCACAGCGGGAATGGATCAAAGCATTGTGTTTATCCCAGTTGGCGATCCCGTCCCCGTTGGCACGGGCGGCGGCAAGGATGGCTTCCCAGAGTTTTTCAATGGCTTCTTCCGCCGGGATCCCGGGAAAAACTTTCATCGCCCACTCTTTACCGGGAACTCCGGCAATACACCATTGATGTCTGTTTTCTGTTGCTTCCCTGAAGGGTTTGATTTTGGGGAATCTCGCCATCTGCGCTCTGGAACGCTTCCCCTGATCCACACCGTCCATTCCGTCGGGATCATCGGAATCCAGCCACAGAAGTGCGGGAAGTTTGTCTGCTCTCCATTGCCATTTTGCCAGAACCCAGCTTTCCACTTCAGAAAGAGTTTCTTCGCTCTGGTAGATGTGATCCAATTTTTCTGTTGCCATATCTGTCCAGTTTACCACCACCTTTGCCGCACCCGCCTGATAACATTTTTCCACGGTCATGCGTACAAATTCCACCTGATCCAGTCCGGCAATAAGCAATACTTCCTGTCCTTTATCCAGATTCAGACCTTTTTTCACGATAAGATCTGCATACGCGTCAAGTCTTTTCTGATCCATAAGTTCCCTTTCTCATATATTTTTTATAAAGTTTCAAGGTGAAAAAGATGACACAATTCCATAAACCTCTGTAACGGGCCATCGCCATGTTTTGCCATACTTTTATATACTTTTTCCATACTTTTTTCCGA
>JAFVRL010000030.1 GCA_017504325.1 Lentisphaeria bacterium
CCCTGTACCTTTTTATTCATGGAGCGTTTCTGCAGAAGCAGACGACCGTCCGGGTGATAGACCATCACCCGGACTGCCCGGTGAACAAGTGCAGGATTTCCGTGACACTCTTCCCGGGGAGCTTTTCCGATGATACCGGAATCATCTTCAGTAACAATATCAAAGATCTCCATAGCGCGTCACTCATCCTTTTTCTTCCGTGTTCGCTTGCCCGGTGCCGGCGGCGGAGGGGTTTGCTGCGCCCGGATCTCCGGCAATGGCATATTTTTCATTTTATTCTCCTCTTTTCCCGGAAATACCGGGAAAAATATGATCCTGTTATTCTCCACATCCGCAGTAACTTTTACCACTCCATGGAATGTTCCTTCAAGGATACTTTCAGCAAGAGGATCTTCCAGAAAATGCTCCACAGCCCTGCGTAAAGGTCTCGCGCCGTATTCCGGCTGATACCCTTTATCGATCAGATGATCCAGAACTGCTTTTGTGCAGACAAGTTCCATTCCCTGTTCTTTCATGCGGGCTGCAAGACGGTTTGTTTCAAGAGAAACGATCTCTTCAAGATCCTTGCGGGCAAGATTTTTAAATACGATGAGAGAATCCACCCGGTTGATAAATTCCGGTTTGAAATTCTTTTTCACCATATCCAGTATCCGGTTTGCCGAATCGGTCTCTTCCGCATTTCTATCCGCAGAGGCAAATCCCAGACGGGAATTTTTTGCAAGAGTTTCCGCGCCGATATTGCTTGTCATAATGATCACAGCATTACGGAAATCGATCCTTCTGCCCAGCGAATCGGTAATACGCCCTTCATCAAGGATCTGTAAAAAGATCTGCATCACATCCGGATGCGCCTTTTCAATCTCATCAAATAATATCACGCTGTAAGGATGTCTGCGTACTTTTTCCGTCAGCTCCCCGCCTTCCCCGTATCCGACATAACCGGGAGGCGATCCGACAAGTCTGCTTACATTGAACTTTTCCATATATTCAGACATATTCACCTGAATAAGAGCTTCCGGAGAGCCGAACATGAATTCTGCCAATGCCTTTGCCAGAAGAGTCTTTCCAACGCCTGTCGGTCCGAGAAAAATAAAGGATCCTATGGGATGTTTCGGATCCCGCAGATCCGCACGGGAACGGCGCAATGCACGGGAAATGGCACTTATGGCATCCTTCTGCCCGATAACAGTACGGGAAAGTTCTTCTTCCATCCGGAGCAGTCTTTTGGTCTCTCCTTCCCGCATCTGATATACAGGTACTCCGGAAAGAGAAGCCACCACTTCCGTAATGTCATCCTGATCAACCACCGGTCTCTTCTTTTCACAGCAAGCCTTCCACTCATCTTCAAGGGCGGCAAGTTTGGCGGCAAGCTCCCTTTCACGGTTCCGGATCTGTGCAGCCTCTTCATAATGCTGTTCGGAGATCGCTTTCTCTTTTTCTCCGGAAAGTTTTTTCAATTCATCCCGTATTGCTGTCGTATCCGGAGCTTTGAGAGTATTGGCGATACGGCTTCTTGCTCCGGCCTCATCCATGATATCAATGGCCTTGTCCGGCAGAAACCGTCCGCTTAAATACCGGTCGGAGAGTTTCACAGCGGCGACAAGAGCTTCCCGGGTGAACTGCACACCGTGATGTTTCTCATATACAGGCCGGATCCCCTCCAGAATTTTTATGGCATCTTCCACAGGCGGCGGCTCCACCATCACCGATTGGAAACGCCGTTCCAATGCCGCATCTTTTTCGATACCTTTACGGTATTCATCCAGCGTGGTGGCTCCCACACATTGCAATTCCCCGCGGGACAACGCCGGCTTGATGATATTTGCCGCATCCATGCTTCCGCTGGCATTGCCTGCCCCTACAATGGTATGCAATTCATCTATGAACAATATCACATTCCCGGAATTTTTCACCTCATCAATAACCGCTTTGATCCGTTCTTCAAACTGCCCTCTGTACTGGGTCCCAGCCACCATAAGAGGCAGGTCAAGAGCAAAGATCTTCTTGCCGGCAAGGATCTCCGGAACAGTACCATTGGCGATCTCCTGGGCAAGCCCTTCAAGGATCGCCGTTTTGCCAACCCCCGCTTCTCCAATAAGAACAGGATTGTTTTTTGTACGGCGGCAAAGGATCTGAATGACTCTTGCGATCTCATTGGTTCTTCCGATGACAGGATCAAGTTTTCCTTCTTCCGCAGCTTTTGTAAGATCCCTTCCGTAAGTATTGAGCGCATCGTATTGTCCGTCTTTATGTCTGCGCGGTGCATTGGATTCTTCTTCTCCGGGGAAAAAGAAATCATCTTCAGAGTCCTCCCCGTCCCGCTCTCCATCCTCATCCATTGCGCCTTCTCCGGGGACAAAATCCGGATCAAGCTCTTTCAATACCGCCCGTTTGATCTTTTCCGTATCAACATTCATATTACGCAGGACTTTTGAAGCGGCACTCTTTCCTTCCCGCAGCAATGCAAGGAGCAAATGTTCCGATCCGATAAAATTATAATTCATTGCCTGTGCTTCTTCAGCGGACTGCATCAATATACCGTGCAATGCAGGAGTCACCGGTAAATTGCCATTCTGTTTGGTCGCGCCCCCCTTCCCTGCAAGCAGTTCCACTTCCATACGCAATTTATCCAGATTCACCCCGCAGGATCTTAACGCACTTACAGCGATCCCTTCATTAAGAGCAACGATCCCTAAAAGAAGATGCTCCGGCCCGATATAATCATGGTTGAAGTGTTCCGCTTCCTTCCGGGCAAGCAACAGTACCTGTCTTGCTCTGGGAGTAAGTTTTTTATAAAATTCCTCTTCCGTCATATTGTCTCCTTGCACTTAAATATTTCATCGCCGATTCAGCAAAAAAAACGGACACCCGTTATTATAGCACGGATGTCCATAAATTTCAAATGATCTGCTGAAAAACTCAGCGGTTCACAAAAAGATCTTTGTATTTTCCATAGACCTCTTTGAGGTTTGCAGGTGTGACCAGCACATAGCGGATATCAAAAGCAGCATTGAGATCAGAGGGAGCTTTGGTATCAGGATCGATCGCTTTCTCATCATGTTTGGAAAGAGTGGCAGCCACGATCTTGCCTTTCTGGATGAAGGAACCGAATTCACCGGCTTCGCTGGAGAGAAGTGCAATTTTGGCTTTACCGCCCTTGAGTACGGAGAATTTCTTTACTTCAACAGGATCCTGGGGCATCTGGCTGCAAATCACAAATACATCCGCATTGCTGTATTTGGAGAAAATATCATTGTATTTTTTAGCAGTGATCTGCATTTCGACGGGTTCGGGATTGTTGGGATCCAGAGCAAGTTCTTCCGTAGCAACGATCGTCACGCCGTCAAGACCTTCCACGAGTGCATCATGTGCTGCTTTGGAAATCTCTTCCTTGTCATAACCGGAATTAACGATGATCACAGCATTCTTCCCGGCAAAAGCACTTTTCACTGCGGAAGCAACTTTCGCATAACGGGCAGAAGCAAATCTTGCCTCATTGGCAATAAGACCAGCCTGTTCTCCGCCGCCGAAATTATCCCACAGGAACCCACCGGCACCGATGAGAATCAAGACCAGACACACAACAGCCAGCCCCTGGGCAGCAGGATTGGTTTTCTGTTTCTTTTTGCAGGCAATGATTCCCACAAAACCGGCGATCATCAAAGCAAGATAAACCACAAACATCGACATTCCTCCATTGTTAATTTTTGTCTTTTGGGTTTCTGTTTAATTTTATTTCTTTCAAAAGCACTACAAC
>JAFVRL010000330.1 GCA_017504325.1 Lentisphaeria bacterium
GAAGTAAAGTTTTTTGCTGAAAAATTTTTCAGTAAACTTGAAGGATCATTTTTGAAATGATATTGTAAGTATCGTAAAGAGGTATATTTTTATAAAGCAGGAGAAGAACTGTATGAAAAGAAGTGTTGCTGCCATTTTTTTGAGTGTTACGGTGTTTTCCGCATTCTGTAATGATTTCATTATTGCTGAAAAAGGAAAGGAAAATGCTGTTTTTGAGAAGAATGAAAAAGCACTTTCTGCTTGTGCCATATTCAATGATTATCTGAAGAAGATGGGATTTGCTCCCTTACAGATCGTTGAAAAGGGAAAAAGCAAAGGCAAAGTTATCCGTTTTCAGGTCATCCCTTCCGGGGATAACAGAGTGGATGATGAGTTTTCCATCTCTTTTCCGGATAAAAATACTCTTCTTATCTCCTGTACGGATATTTCTGCAAGATGGGCGGTCAATCATCTTCTGGAAAAGTATGCCGGGATCATGCACCTTTTCCCGGAAGAAAACGGTACTTACATTCCGGTAACTTCAAAAATCCTTCTTCCCCGGAAGGCATATAAAGTGAAATCTTCCTGGAATCTCAAAAGATTTGTGGAACGCTCCCATCCCTCCTGGTATCCGAAAGCATATTACAAAGACAATTTTGACGCGAATCACATGTTTCTGAAATATGTGTTCCCTGCGGCAAAATATCAGCCTTCGCTGCTGAAAAAGAATGCTTATCCCGGTTCTGCAAAAGATATTGTTTCCGGAAAAGGGCAGGGATGGCCGGAAGAGATCATGCCTGTTATCAAAGGAAAGAAACTTTCTGCTCCACCGGCAGCCACTCCCAATGCCTGGTGGCAGCCCTGTTATACCAATCCTGCAACAGCAGAAATCGCAGCGGAGAATATTCTGGAATATTTACGGAAACATCCGCAGCAGGAAAATATTTCTCTTATCCAGAACGACTGCGGCGGTGCCTGTGAATGTAAGGAATGTATGAGGATCAATAAAAATGACAAACACAACATCAGCGGAAGCTACTTTGCATGGGCAAATAAAGTGGTGGAAAAAGTAGCACCGGAATTTCCGGATGTGATCTTTGCTGCTGCCGGTTATACCATGACTAAAATGCCTCCTTCATTTAAACTGCATAAAAATATTGCTGTTCTTTTGGCAATGGATCTTTATGCCTGTACTGCTCCGGATGTTATGGCGGCAAAGAAGAAATATATTGATCAATGGAGTGAAAAGGCTTCCATTCTCGGTATCTGGGATTATGCCTGGGGGTGGGGATATATCCTGCCCAGAGTCTATTTCAAAGTCCATGCGGAAATGCTGCGATACCTTTACAATAAAGGCGGCAGGATCTATTTCAGCGAAAATGAGTGCTTTGATGCCAAAGAAGGACCGAAACAGGCTTTGACAGACCGCCTGGTATGGGATATGGATACAAATGTGGATGCGTTTCTTGACAAATGGTGTGAGAAAGCGGTTGGAAAAGAGGCAGGAAAGTATCTGCGGAAGTATTATGATTTCTGGGAAAAATTTATGAACGGGGAAGAGATCAGAAAAACACCCTGGTTCAGGACTGCATACACAAGTGTATATATGATCTGGGACAGTGATTTGAGTCACATCTATTCTGTCACGGAAAAAGATATTCTTTATTCCCGTTCCCTAATGGAAAAGATGCTTGCAAGTGCAAAGGAGGGGATTGAAAAGAAACGCGCCGAACTGCTTTACCGCCATTATGAATATATGGAAATCATGCTTAAATTATATGGGGCAACCCTTCTGCCTTCTTCCAATGTTCCGGAAAATGCCAAGCAGGCGGCTGTTTTTGTGGAAGATATGAAAAATATTCCCTCACTTCTGAAAAAGCGGGATGAATTGAAAAAGGAATTCTTCAGAGAAAAGAAGATGGGGTACTTTTATCAATCTCGGATCTACAAACGGAGAATACGCTTTGAAGTATCTTTCAATGATATCGTCTCTTCCCGTCTTGCATTGGTATTGAATCATTCCGGCGAAAAAGAAGTGGTCGCCGCCTGTAAAAAACTCTTGCAGATGAAGGAACTGGATGAAAAGAACCGCAACCTTCTTGAAGGGCTTGCCACATTCAGAGAAAAGAAAAATCTTCTGGAAAACGGGGAAATGAATACAGCTCTTCCGGATGAAAAACTCTTCTGGGTCCATCCCGGACACCGGAAGAAAAATTCCGGTATCCTCTCCGGTAAAATGGCAGTTTCCGGAGGAAAAGCTCTGAAAATCCTGCCTTCCAATTATACTTTGCTGCGCTTTAATATTCCGGTAAAACCCGATCACGGGATATTGGTTTCCTTCAAGATCCGTTCTGAAAAAGTTTCAAAGAAAGGCAATTTTGCCTATGCTGTTTATCCTGCCATAGATGACCGCAATCAGGGATGGGGGAGTCCGGCAGCAAGAAAGGTTCCTGCGGATAAATTTAAAGAGGTATTCTTCTTTACCCGTACAAGGAAAAATTCCAATGCGGTAAACGGCTATATCTTCCTGCGGGATTTTGCCCCCGGGGAAGCTGTTTATATGGATGATGTAAAGATCGTTGAATTCAAATAAAACAAAAAAAAGGAGAAAAAAATGAAAAAGATCCTTTTCGTAATGGTGCTGGCTTTTGCCGCAATCGTTCTCAATGCCCAGACAATCGAAAACTGTAATGCAGATTTTCCCAAATTCCTGAAAGGGGAAAAAAGCAACTGGAAGATCATCAACTGGACAAAACCCCTGGGGGATGTTTCCGTTAAAGACGGCATTGTTTCCATTACCTCCAAAGGGGCAGTTTACACAGGAGTTTTCTACGAAAAGATGATCCCGGCAAAAGCTCCTCTCAAGCTGAAATTTACGATCACTGCCTCCGGTAAAGGTGCGGTACGGTTCGGCTTCTGGGAGTATGGGAAAAA
>JAFVRL010000331.1 GCA_017504325.1 Lentisphaeria bacterium
CATTCCAAGCGTGCAGATCAGGTGTCCCCGGTAGCGCAGGGACATAAGGCTTTTAAACGGAACAAAAAAAACGAAAATCGAGGCGAAACTTATGAAAGTAAGAGCGTCAATCAAACGCAGGTGTGAACACTGCCAGATAATCAAACGTAAAGGCTCGATCCGCGTGATCTGCGCACGGAATCCGCGCCACAAACAGAAACAAGGCTAAAGGAGACCGCAAATGCCCAGAATCATTGGAGTTGACATCCCGGCGAACAAGCGCATCGAATTTGCGCTCCGGTACATCTACGGAATCGGTCCTGCAGTTGCAGCCGAAATCGTCAAACGTGCAAATATCGATCCCAACATCAAAGCCAGCCAGCTTACGGACGAAAATATTGCCGCAATCACAACTATGCTTCAGAATGACTTTGTCGTGGAAGGTGACCTGAGACGTCAGCTTGCACAGGACATCCGCCGTCTGCAGTCCATCAACAGTTATCGCGGCATCCGTCACCGCAAGGGACTTCCCTGCCACGGTCAGCGTACCCGTACAAATGCCCGTACCAGAAAAGGTAAAAAGGTCACAGTGGGTGCTATCCGCGATAAAACGCAGCGTAAGATCGAAAAGAGCAGTGCCGCAGCTCCCGCAGCAGCAGGCAAGAAATAATCTTATAGCAGCATAACAACAATAAAAAGGCTTTGAATAAACATGGCTGAAGAAATAAAAGAACAAGCTGTTGCAGCTCCCGCAGCCGAAACTGCTGCTCCTGCTGTTGCAGAAAAACGGAAAAAAGGCGGTCGCCACGTTCCCTCCGGGATCGCATTCATTCTTGCTACTTTCAACAATACTAAAGTGACTTTCACCGACCTTCACGGTAATGTTCTCTGCTGGTCCACCAGCGGAAAGAACGGCTTTAAAGGTTCCAGAAAGAGTACCGCTTATGCCGCACAGGTTGTGGCAGCTGATGCCGCCAAAAAGGCAGAAGCTTTGGGAATGAAAGAAGTGGAAGTGCGTGTCAACGGACCCGGAGCCGGCCGCGAATCCGCCGTGAGAGGTATTGCCTCCACCGGTATTGAGATCAACGCGATCAAGGACATCACACCCGTTCCCCATAACGGATGCCGTCCTCCCAAAAGACGCCGTGTCTGATCTTCCTCAGTGGTGCCGGTGTTCCTGAAGAATACCGGCAGGATCTTACTTTTACTATTCGATAACAACTTTACTGGAGGATTAAAAACATGGCTGCCGTACCAGCATTTCCCATGCCGGAATCGCTTGTGATGGAGGAAAGCTCCTCTACACTTACTTATGCGAAGTTTACTGCTGCCCCGTTCCAGAGCGGATTCGGGCAGACTATCGGCAATGCGCTCCGCAGAGTGCTTCTTTCTTCACTGGAAGGATCTGCAATCTCCGCTGTCCGTATTGACGGTATTTCCCATGAATTTACCACCATGCCTGATGTTGTGGAAGATATCACAGAGATCGTCCTCAACCTGAAAGGCGTGAAGTTCAATCTGCATAACACCGATCAGCCCAAAACATTTGAGATCAAAAAGAGTGTGGCGGGTCCTGTGACTGCCGGTGATATCATCACTGACGGTACTGTTGAAGTCCTGAATCCGGATCATGTGATCTGTCATCTTGACAAGGACATCAATTTCCGTGCAGAGATCGAGATCTCCAAGGGTCGCGGCTGGCGTCCTGCAGAAAAGAACAAACGCCCGGATCATCCTGAAGGAACGATCCCGGTGGACAGTCTTTTCAGTCCTGTTGTTCATGTCAGTTACAGCGTGGGTGCAGCCCGCGTGGGTGAAGAGACTGAAATGGACTCCCTCGTTCTCGAAGTGGAGACTGACGGTCGTATCGCTCCCAAAGATGCACTTGAGAAAGCTGCTGTGATCCTGAAAGACCATCTGCGTCCCTTCCTGGGCGATCAGATGGATATGAACGGACCCAAAGGCAAACTTTCCGGAACAGATCTCAAGCTCTATTCCGTGCTGATCCAGGATGTAGAGATCCTTGAACTCTCCGTCCGTGCAATGAACTGCCTGAACAATGCCAATATCAAGCTGCTGGGTGAACTTTGCATGAAGTCCGAATCCCGTATGCTGAAATTCCGCAACTTCGGGAAGAAATCTCTCGAAGAAATCAAAGAAAAACTTTCCGAGAACAATCTTTCGCTGGGCATGACATTCAGCGAAGAACTCTCCAATGCCATAACGGCTGAAGCTGACCGCGCGAAAGCCGTCAAGAAAGAGGAGGCATAATTTATGCGTCATCTGAGAAACATCTCCAAACTGGGCCGTAACTGCGGACACAGAAAAGCCCTGCTTGTGAACCTTGCTTGCTCCATCATCGAGCATGAAGAAGTCCGTACTACCATCAATCGTGCTAAAGAAGTCCGCAAAGTCGTGGATCGTCTTATCACCTATGCCAAAAAAGGTACTCCCCATGCCCGCAGACTTGCTGTTGCCCGCGTGAAGGACAATACTCCTTCCGATAAACTGCAGTCCAAGAAGGCTGTGGTCGCCAAACTGTTTGATGATCTGGCTGTCCGTTATGCTGAACGCAACGGCGGTTACACCCGCATCATCCGTCTGGGCGTCCGCGTCGGCGATGCTGCTCCCGCCTGCATCATCAAGCTGGTGGAAGGCGGCAAACCCGCTTCCAAAAAAGCTGCTGCTCCTGCTGCTGATGCAGTTGTTGAAGCTGAAGCAAAAGTGGAAGAAGCAAAAGCCTGATAAGGTTGCTTTATTCAATTCAGGGGACGGTCATTTGACCGTCCCTTTTTTTGTGCCGTAATTCCGGCTCTTTGTTATGATATTTACAAAGAAAAAAAAGCACTCCTCTTGAAAAAACAGTAAAAGCGTGGTATCTTATAACATTAGAAAGTTTCATTATTTTATAAGAGGGCGTTCCGGAAATCAATCAAAATATAAACAATAGACCGGGGGTATGTCATACAGCGGGACGCTGTGCTGCAGCCGAAACTGCGATACAGGAAAGTACCACTTGCAGCCCCAGCCGGGACATTGATTGTTTTGGAGGATTTTTGAAACAGCCTGAATAAATCAATTTATTAGCCGGGAAAATATTATGGGCGGATTTTTTGGAGTAGTGGCAGCCACAGACTGCGTCACGGAAGTTTTTTACGGAACAGATTATCATTCACACCTTGGGACCCGCCGCGGCGGGATGGCGGTACAGACAGAGGATGGCACATTAAAAAGGCGCATCCATGATATTACCAACTCCCAGTTCAAAACAAAATTTGATTCTGTCCTTTCTGAATGGAAAGGCAAGTGTGCCATTGGTATCATCAGTGATTTTGAGGATCAGCCGCTTCTGGTCTCCTCCCGTCTGGGAACATACGCCATTGTAACTGTCGGCAAGATCGAAAACATCAAAGAACTTGCAGAAGAATCCTACAAAACCGGGATCTTCTTTTCCGAGATGAGCGGCGGGGAACTCAATCCCACGGAAATGATCGCTTCTCTCATCAATCAGAAATCCGATATTATTGAAGGCATCCAGTATGCCATGGATTCCATCAAGGGTTCCTGCTCTCTCCTTATTATGATCGACGGCAAGATCATTGCCGCCCGGGATAAATACGGCAGAACTCCCGTTTCCCTTGCCAAACGCAATGTGGATGGAGCTGTGGGGGTATCTATGGAAACAAGTGCCTTCCCCAATCTGGATTTTACATACTTGCGTGACCTTGGTCCCGGTGAGATCGTTCAGTTGAGTCTGAATGCGATCAAACAGTTGAAGAAACCCGGTGAAATGAATCAGATCTGTTCCTTTTTCTGGGTTTATTTCGGTTATCCCTCCTCCAACTTTGAAGGGATCAATACGGAAACCAGCCGTTACCGCAACGGGGAAGGGATCGCCGAAGGGGACGATTATGAAAATATCGACTCCATTTGCGGAATACCGGATTCCGGGGTTGCCCATGCCATCGGATATTCCAACGCTTCCGGCAAACCTTATCAGCGCGCTCTTGTGAAATATACCCCCACCTGGCCCCGTTCTTTCACTCCCCAGAGTCAGGCGGCAAGAAATCTTGTGGCAAAGATGAAACTCATCCCTGTGGAAGAGCAGATCCGGGATAAAAGACTGCTGTTCCTGGATGATTCCATTGTCCGGGGTACACAGTTCAAGGATATTGCAAGAAGATTGTATGAAAGAGGAGCCAAAGCGGTTCATTTGCGCAGTGCCTCCCCGCCCATCATGTTCCCCTGTAAATTTCTGAACTTCTCCCGTTCCCGTTCTACTCTTGACCTTGCCGCCCCCCGTGCAGTGGAACTTCTGGAAGGACATCCTGTGGATGATCCGGAATTGCTGAAAAAGTATATTACTGAAGGAACGGAAGAATATAATGCCATGGTGGAAGTCATCCGCAAGGAGCTGGGGCTGACCTCTCTGAAGTATCAGACTCTGGATAAACTTATTGCAGCGATCGGTCTGCCCAAAGAGAAGATCTGTACCTATTGTTATGACGGATGTGATCCCACTTCCGGCAATTGCCCCATGTGCGAAAAATTGAGAGAGAGTATAAAAAAAGATAACAATACACAGGAAACTGTGAAAAAAGACGGGCAGTCCTGAAAAGTTCTGCTGCAGAAGAAAAAGAAAGGATCATAAAAATGTTGAGGATCATTATTACAGGAGCGGCTGGAAGAATGGGCCGCAGATTTGTTGCCAATATTGCCGAAGCGGAAGATCTTGTTCTTGCCGGAGCAACAGAATGGAGCGGGTCGGAATTTCTGGGCATGGATGCCGGAAGTGTTGCCGGATGCGGTGAACTGGGAGTAAAACTTGTACCGGAACTGGACGGGCTTCTTGCCAATGCAGATGCCATGATTGATTTCAGTACCGGTGATGTGGTAGCCAATGCAAAAAAGGCAGCTGCGGCAGGTATTGCCATTGTCATCGGAACAACCGCCCTTACTGCGGAAGATAAAGCGGAACTGCGTAAACTTGCCGATAACGGGGCAAGGATCGTTCAGACCACCAATTACAGTGTGGGAGTGAATCTTCTTTTCCATCTTGCCGCATTGACCACAAAAACTCTTTCCGATGACTTTGATATTGAGATCATTGAAGCACATCACAATAAAAAGAAAGACGCTCCCAGCGGAACAGCCGTATCTCTTGCTGAAGTGATCACCGGGGTCAAAAACTGGTCTTACGAAGAAGATGTCCGTCACGGCAGAAAAGGTATCGTAGGGGCAAGAACGAAGAAAGAGATCGGTATGCATGCTGTCCGCGGCGGAGATATCGTTGGCGACCATACCGTCATGTTTGCCGCTGAAGGGGAGAGGATCGAACTTACCCACCGTGCTTCCAGCAGAGATACTTTTGTGAAAGGTGCATTGCGTGCCGCCCGTTTCCTCGCTACTGCAAAAAGCGGATATTACGACATGCAGGATGTGTTGGGACTTAAATAAATCAGGAGACAAATGATGAAAAATTATTTCGGAAAAGAAGAGATCATAGATTATGTTTCTCCGGCTGACGGTACGATCCAGCAGTCCCTGCTTTACCGTTCCCCCCTGAAGGGCAGACAGCCCCTTCTTGTTGCCTTCCATACATGGAGCGGGGATATGTATCAGAACAGTCTTTCCTACCAGAAGTTTGCTGAAAAATATGGTTTTCACCTTGTGCATCCCAACTTCCGGGGTCCCAACTGGAGAAAGGAAGGATGCGGTTCGGATAAGGCTGTAGGGGATATTGAAGGATTGGTGAAATATGTCTGTTCCATCCTGGAAGTGGATGAAAAGAGGATCTACGCCATGGGAGGATCCGGCGGCGGTCATTTTTCCCTGCTGGTTGCCGGAAGATTGTCCGGGATCTGGGCGGGCGTTTCTTCCTGGGTTCCCATTTCCGATGTGAAAAAATGGCATAAAGAGTGCTTTCCCCGTCCCGGTGTCTGCGGCTATTCCAGACACATTGAGCAGGCTTTGGGTGGGGATCCCAATAAAGATGCCGTTCTGGGGGAAGAGGCTCTGAAACGCTCCCCTGTACGGTATCTTGACGCGGCAAAACATATTCCCGTCGACATCAATACCGGAATCCATGACGGACACAAGGGAAGTGTTCCTGTAAGTCAGGCATTGGAAGCATTCAATATCCTTGCTGACAAAAAAGACCGTATCAGTGAAAAAGATATAAAATACATGGTGGAAAAAGAGGCGATCCCCGCCCATTTGCAGGAAGAGAGAGAGGATGATCCCTCTTACGGAAAATTGCGTGTGCTTTTCCGCAGACAGTCCGGCAATGCGCGTATCACCGTCTTTGAAGGCGGGCACGAAATGGCTTATGCCGCAGGTGTGGGATTTGTTGCCCATCAGAAAAAAGGCAA
Organism: Lentisphaeria bacterium; assembly: GCA_017504325.1. Taxonomy (GTDB): domain Bacteria; phylum Verrucomicrobiota; class Lentisphaeria; order Victivallales; family UBA1829; genus RGIG5327. The sequence continues at coordinate 6,351 of JAFVRL010000331.1, forward strand.
AAAGGCTGACTGGAGTCCTGTTGAAGCAGAAAATACGGAAAACGGGGAAGTTTCCCGGTAAAAAAGCAAGGAGCGGAAATGTTTATTGATCCTAACGATTTTCAGGGCAGTGATATTGAAAAAATCAATGCCGCAGTACAGTTTTCCATAGATAACGGCGGTGTGGTGAGGATCCCGCAGAGAAAGGCGGATGAAAATTCCTCCCGCAATTACTGGCTTATTGATTCCGCCATCCTTCTTCCTGCCAATACAACAGTCATTCTGGCAAACTGCCGGATCAAATTATCCGATAAATGCCGTGACAACTTTTTCCGCAGCGCCAACTGCGGTATCAGTATAAAGGAAGTGGAAGAGATCTCCTCCATCCATATTACCGGAGTGGGAACAGCTGTACTGGAGGGCGCGGATATTCCCAGAGCCACCGGGGACAGCGGCAAGATCCTCGGGGAACGCACTTTCGGAACAGATGCAGGAAAAGAGGGGGAAGTACAGAAAGGTGACTGGCGGGAGATCGGTATTCTCTTTGCCAAAGTCAGTGATTTCTCCATTTCCAATATTTCCATTGTCAATTCCCATTGCTGGGCGATCTCTCTGGAATACTGTCATCACGGAAAAGTCCGGGATGTGAATTTCCAGTCCAGAGGCAAGCGTTTCATCGAAGGCAGGGAAGTACCCAATTTGAATCAGGATGGTCTTGACTTGCGCAGAGGCTGCCACCATATCATTATTGAGAATATCACAGGAAGTACCGGGGACGACCTTATTGCCCTCACCGGTCTGGCTGCTCCTGTGCGTGAAGCCGGAATTCTGGGCAGTACCGCCATCTGCGGCAGTACCGGGATCCCTGAACTGGAAGAGATCTCCTATATCACCATCCGCAACGTGGTGGGGCATTGTGCCGGAGGACACCATATCGTACGTTTCCTCAATAATGAGGGCGTAAAAATGCACCATATCATCCTTGACGGGCTTATTGACACCTCCACAGGTGCCTGCCGGGATTATGCGGTAGTGCGTATCGGGGATGCCAGATACGGGCTTGTCCCCTTCGGCAATACCAGTTCTTTCCAGATCAGCCATATCCAGGCAAGAGGAAAAGCTGCCATCCTTATTTCGGGAACACTTTCCGAATCCACCATCAGTGATGTGATCAACTGGAATCCGGATACGGTTCCTGTGACTGTATCTCCTGACGGCGGCATCCGCAATGTGGTTGTGGAAAATGCCCGTACCTATGCTGAAGAAGAATAATACGGACCGATCTATATAAAAAAGACAGTTGCAACGGCACTTTCATTGCCTGCAACTGTCTTTTTTTATTTGCTTATTAAATATGATCCGCTGAAAATACAGAAAAAAAAGATTTTGTTTATCAGCGGAAGTTTTCCGCTTTTTCTTTTTTCCATGTATTCACGCGTTTTTCCGCATTGATCCGGATATTTTCCGCAAAGAACCATATATCATTCATGTGGAATACGCCTTTACCCATAAAGCCTTTTGCATCATATTTGCTCATGGAGGGCAGATCAATGATAAGGGCTCCTTTTTCCGGATCGGCATAAGCTCCGCAGAAGCGGGGTATCCTTTCAGTTTTTCCTGTACGGTAGTCATAGAAAACTGCCCCTTTATTCAGTAATGCTCCGGCAGGAGTATCATCTTTTTTCCAGTTCAGGGGATTGATGCACAAAGCGTCTTTGCCTGCAAAAATACTGTTGACACACTCTTTATTCATACTGTTCCAGATGATGACACAGGCAATATCCTCTTCCCCTTTTGCCGGAAAAATCTTTCTTCCTTTGAAAAGATTTTCAAATAATGCCTTTTTCATACTCATTCCGGGAAGATAGGCTGCCACAAAACCTTTTTCTTTGGAGATCTCCCTATTACTGTGCAGGACATAGCAAAGATCCAACGCACCCTGACTGTGTCCCAGAAAGATAAAAGGTCTGCCTTTGTTGCAGTGCTTGAAATAATACCGGAAGGCTTCTGCTGCATCTTCCATTCCCTTTATTACGGAAGGAACAAAGGGGGAATGGGAGGAATCTGCACTTTTCAGAGCTTTCAGGATCCTGCCGTATTCCAGCTGCCGCACATAGGGGGCGAAAACTCTTGCCTTTTTTCCGAATATCCCTTTGGTCTGGGCATAAACAAATTTCTGTGTTTTTGCCGCAACTTTTGCTTCCGACCAATCCATATAAGGTTTATTTTTGTCAGCAACAAGGGTGGGATAGATGTAAAAAATATCGTAGGAAGTATCCTTTTCCCCTTCTTCATAAATGACCCAGTTCTCTTTTCTGCTGTAATCTACGGCAACAAGCAGAAAAGGGAAAAGGGTGAG
>JAFVRL010000031.1 GCA_017504325.1 Lentisphaeria bacterium
AAGGCGAGGAAAAGCATCCAGGCATCATCATCAAAATATACGACATGACTTCTTTTGATATGACTCCAGTCCCATAATCCGGAAAGAGGAGCGTTTTCTGCCCTGTTCAGAAGTCCGCTGCGGAAATAGAGAAAATCAAGGATGTTTTCCGCTGTTTTCTTATAAGGAGCTTTTCTGCCGGAAAGCTGATGCAGCAAAAGAAACAGATAGGCAGTCTGCATGTTGCAGTCGGCTCTTCTCTGTTCTATGATGTAAAATTCTTTATGGGGCGTCCATGCCGGAAATGATGTGATGATATGATCCATGGCTTCATTGCCCTCTGTGAGCATGACACGCTCCCCCACGCCCCAGGAACCGTCTGCAGGGGACATGACCAGAGAATTTCTGAACCATTGCCAGGTCATCGAAAGACTTTTTTCCAGTTCTTTTCTGTTTTGAATCATATAAACCTTCTTTCTTACTTTTTCTTTTTTTCAAAGGCGGGACAATCATCCATGGGATTGACTTCTTTACCGTATTTCATACAGCGGCAGAGAAAGGGATGTGCTATAAGGTAACTGCAGTCCCGGCAGAAATTTTTATCCCCTTCCTTTTCCGTCAGAGAGATTTTTTCTGTTTCTTCCATATCTCCCAGCAGACTTTTCAAACGGTCTGCAGAAGAGGTATTGTCCTGTGTACTTCTCAAAGGATCACTTTTCTTTACTTCTTCAATGATCCCGGAACAGGAGACACAGGCAAGAGCATCCCCTTTTTTGGTCCAGCCATCCATTAAAGGAACAAGTTTCAGAAAACTTTGTTGATGACAGTAGGGGCAGGTAAATTCTTCTCCGGCTTTCATGGTCATTTCCTTTTCAGATCTTTACTGCTCCCACGATCTCGGTGAGGGATTTGATTCCATGAGCGTCCAGCCACTGACCGATCCCGGAAATAACTTCCATGGGGGCAGCGGGATTGGAGAAAATGGCAGTTCCGACCGCAATGGCATCGGCACCGACAAGGAAGAATTCAATAGCATCTTCCGCAGTAGCGATCCCGCCCATACCGATCACCGGAATGGATACTGCTTTACTTGCTTCGTAAACCATCCGTACAGCAATGGGTTTGATGGCAGGGCCGGAAAGACCGCCTGTTACATTGGCAATACGGGGACGATAAGTTTCAATATCAATGGACATTCCGGGAATGGTGTTGATGAGAGAGATCATGTCACTGCCCGAATCCTGGGCGGCGATGGCAAAATCCGCTATTTTGGTCACATTGGGACTCAATTTTGTAATGAGAGGAAGATCTGTGCTTTTCCGTACGGCGGAAACCACTTTGGAAAGCATGGCAGGATCTGTACCGAAAGCAATACCCCCTTCTTTCACATTAGGACAGGAAATATTGATCTCCAGCGCGGCGATCCCCTCTTTTTCTGCGGTGAGATGCTCTGCCACTTCACAGTAATCTTCGATCTTTTTCCCCCAGATATTTACAATGGTGGTGGCTCCGGATCTCCGCAGGAAAGGCAGATAATGGTCGTCGTGGAGGAATTTATCCACTCCCGGCCCCTGCAAGCCGATGGCATTGAGCATACCGCTTGTAACTTCCGCCACTCTGGGCATGGGATTGCCGTTGGAAACCCAGGGGGCGACTCCCTTTACAACCACAGCCCCCAACTCTTTTATGGGGAAAAATTCTTCATATTCCGCACCGTAACCAAAGGTGCCGGAAGCGGTCATCACCGGATTTTTCAAAGTCAGAGGACCCAGTTTCGTCGTAAGATCAGCCATAGTAAACCTCCTCTGCCCCGTAAACAGGGCCTTCTTTGCAGCTTCTGCTGTAACGCCATTTTTCAGGGGCGGATTCATCTTTTACTTTCACCACACAGGCGAAACACGCACCCGTCCCGCAGCACATGTTTCTGTCCAGACTCAATTCCGCCTTCACTCCTTTTTCCAGTGCAAGGCGTCCCAGTGCCAGAAGCATCCCTTCCGGACCGCAGCCGTAGATCATGATCTTTCTGCCCTTTGCAGCGGCAATGGCATCGTCCAGAAGTTCAGTGACAAAACCTTTGTGTCCCACGCTGCCGTCATTGGTGGCAAGGCGGACATCATAGTTTACTTTTTCATACTCCTCCACAAGGATAAGATCGTTTTCACTTCTTGCCCCCATGAGGAAAATCCCCTTTTGTGCGGAATGTTTGGCAAGAAGGAAGGTTGCCGCACTCCCGTAGCCCCCGGCAACGAGGATAGGGAAAGTTTCTTCATCCGGAATGGAAAAACCATTACCCTGCGGCCCCATGATCCGGCAGATTATCCCCTCTTTGAGAAGGGCAAGTTCCGCTGTTCCCCTGCCCACTTTTTTATAAGTGACAGTAAGCAATCCTTTTTCCGGATCGGTATCATTGATACTGAAAGGCCGGCGCAATATCCGGTCTTTCAACGTGGGGATGAGAACATGGACGAATTGTCCTGCTTTCGCTTTTTCTGCGATCTCCGGGGCAGAAAAAACGATTCTGTAATAGTCCCCTTTCAGACACACATTGGATATGACTTTACATTCGTAATCCATAATAACTCCTGTGATATAAAAATTACTCGTCGGTGGACTTCAG
>JAFVRL010000332.1 GCA_017504325.1 Lentisphaeria bacterium
CGAAAATGGCAAAAACAAGTCCGTATGAAATCATCGAGTTCATGATGACCACTGAAAAAGGTACGCTTCTCAAAGAAGCCAATCAGTATGCCTTCAAGGTTTCCCCCAGAGCCAACAAGCTGCAGATCGCGGCTGCTGTTGAAGCCATCTATGCGGGTGTCAAGGTGAAAAGTGTCAACATCATGAATTACACAGGCAAACCCAAACGCTCCGGCAGATCCCCCATTCCCGGCAAACGTGCCGACTGGAAGAAAGCGATCGTTGCTCTGGCCGAAGGTACCATTGATATTGCGTAAGGAGATCTATAATGGCTATCAAAACTTATAAACCCACCACAAAAAGCCGTCGTACGACTTCTGTGGTCGATTATTCCGAGATCCTTACCCGTAAATCCCCGGAAAAATCCCTTACCAAAGGGAAAAAATCCACCGGTGGACGCAACAATATGGGCCGTGTCACGGTCCGTTTCCGCGGGGGAGGAAATAAACGCTCCTACCGTTTGATCGACTTCAAACGCAACAAAGTGGATATGCCCGCAACAGTGCGGAGCATTGAGTACGATCCCAACCGTTCCGCTTTCATCGCTCTGGTGAACTATGAAGACGGTACCAAGGCTTACATCCTTGCTCCCCACGGGCTGACTGTCGGTCAGACTGTGATCTCCTCCGATAAGGCAGAGATCAAGCCCGGCAATACTCTCAAACTCAAAAACATCCCTGATGGTATTGAGATCCACAATGTTGAGCTTATGCCCGGTAAAGGCGGTATTCTCGCCCGTTCTGCCGGTCAGGTTGCCACTCTCCGTTCCAAAGACGGTGATTATGCACAGGTGAAACTGCCTTCCGGGGAAGTTCGTAAGATCCATCTGGAATGCCGTGCCACCATCGGTCAGATCGGTAATTTGGATTACATGAATACCTCTCTGGGTAAAGCCGGTAAAAAACGCTATCTCGGTTTCCGTCCCCATGTCCGCGGTGTTGTTCAGAACCCTGTGGACCATCCCATGGGCGGTGGCGAAGGCAGATCCTCCGGAGGCGGTCATCCTGTCTCTCCCTGGGGTCAGCTTGCTAAAGGTAAACTTACCCGTCATCCCAAGAAACCCAGCGGAAGATTCATCGTTGAACGGAGGAAGAAGTAATCATGGCAAGATCAATCAAAAAAGGTCCCTTTGTGGACTATCATGTGATCGAGAAAGTCGAAAGAATGGAAAAAGCCGGTGGAGCCAAGAAGCCCATCAAAACCTGGTCCCGCCGTTCCATGATCATTCCCGATTTTGTTGGACACACCTTCAATGTGCATAACGGCAAAACTTTCGTCACTGTTTTCGTAACAGAAAACATGGTCGGACACAGACTTGGCGAATTTGCCCCCACCCGTACATTCAAGGGTCACGGAGTTATCTCCGGTAAGACTGTGTAAGTCTTTATCCGGATTTCTTCTGGAAACGCCGCATTTTGCGGCGTTTTTTTTTGTTTTTTTCATAGCGGAACTTGCTTTTTTTCTTTTGTTTGTTATATTGTATAAAAGAGGTTTATTACTGCAGTAAAAAACACCAATCAAACAGGAGGTCATTTATGAAAAAGGTACTGTTTTCACTTCTGGCATTTTCATTTCTTTTTACTCTTGCTGCTGACATCAAATTGCCTGCTCCGCAGAAAAAAGGCGGAATGAGTCTTATGGAGGCATTGAACAACAGAAAGACGATTCGCAAATATCAGGATAAAGAACTTTCTTTACAGCAGATCTCCAATCTTTTATGGGCGGCTTGCGGAGTGAACCGGCCCGACGGCAAGAGAACTGCCCCCACAGCGGTGAATGCACAGGAGATCATGCTTTTTGTTTTCCTGAAAAAGGGGACTTATCGGTATGATGCGGCAAAAAATGTGCTTGTCGAGATCAATAAAAAGGATCTGCGGAAACTTGCTGCACCCCGTTTTGCTGCTCCGCTTACTCTTATCATTGCTTCCGATACTGCCAGACAGAGCCGTATGAAAGCCATGGATAAGAAAATCCATTATTCTGATATCGACAGCGGTTATGTCAGTCAGAATATTTATCTTTACTGTGCTTCTGCCGGTCTTGGCACTGTTGCCATTGGCGGAGCGGCGGATAAAGGTGAACAGATCCGCAAAGAACTGGGGCTTGCCAAAAGTTTCTATCCGGTGCTTGGACACGCTGTAGGTATTCCCAGATAATTTATTGTTATGATTTTCACTTTCCCCCTTGCATGGGGGATTTTTATTTATTTTACATTTAAGGAAAAATATGAAACACAAAGTAGCTTTTGTCGGTTTCCGTCATGGTCATGTAGAATCACTTTACAAACGGATGGCGGAAGATCCTCAAATTGAGATCGTGGCACTTTGCGAAGAAAATGCAGATGCTGCCGCTGCGGTTGAAAATTCCGGGCGTCACATTACGCATACTGATTATGCAAAAATGCTGAAAGAAGTGGATTTTGATATTCTCTGCATCGGAGATTATTATGGGATCAGAGGGGAAAGAGCCATTGCCGGTTTGAAAGCCGGGAAACATGTGATCTCTGACAAACCTCTCTGTACCTCTCTGGATGAGCTGCAGAAGATCCGTTCTCTGGCGAAGGAGAAAAATCTTGCCGTAGGTATAATGCTGGATATGAGAAGCAACAAAAATGTTGCCGCAGCCAGGAAATTGATCGACGATGGACTCATCGGCAGGATCCATCAGATCCAGTTTACCGGTCAGCATCCTCTTTCCTGGGGGAGCCGTCCCGCCTGGTATTTTGAATCAGGGAAACACGGGGGAACCATTAATGATATTGCCATTCACGGAACAGATCTGACCGAATATCTTACCGGTCATAAGATCAAGGAACTTTGTGCTGCGAGAGCCTGGAATGCTTATGCTGTTTCTGCTCCCAATTTCAAAGATTCCGCCCAGGGAATGTATGTAATGGATGACGGCTGCGGCGTGATTTTTGATGTTTCCTATGCTTCTCCCGCAGGATGCAAGACTCCTTTCTACTGGCAGTTCCGTATCTGGGGGGAAAAGGGTGTGCTTGACTTCCATTCCACAAGTGACGGTGTAACGGCTTATCTGGTCAACGGCGGTGAAGGCAAGAATTATCCTGCAAGTGAACCTGTGCTGGATTATTATACTTCCTTCCTTGCAGATGTTGAAGGGAACAAGGGGGAATGGAGAACAGAGGATTTCCTTTCTGTTACGGAATCCACCTTGAGATTGCAGAATCTTTCCGACATCCATTA
>JAFVRL010000333.1 GCA_017504325.1 Lentisphaeria bacterium
AAAAGTAAACATTTTTTTCTCCTTGTATTGTTTACAGATGTGAAATAAAGTTTTGTTTAAAATACCTCAAAAAAAATTTTTTTCAAGGCATATTCCTGAAAATGCCTGCGGCAAAGAGGGAAAATTCTCCTTGAAAAAATTTCTTTTGATGCCATATTATAACAGCAGCAAAACATCACAATGACAAGCAGGAGGACCTTCCATGTTCAGAAATTTACAAAACGAACTCGCCCTTGTAAGCAACAGTATAACCAATCTTATATCCACAGACACATTTCCGGAAACTGTCCGTCCCTCCTGTCTTGCCTCTGCGGTAAGATCCTATCCGGTCCGGGGCGGAAAAAGATTGCGCCCTGCCCTTCTGCTCTGGGCAAACGGAGTTTTAGGCGGAGAACCGGAACAGGCACTTTATGCCGGCTGTGCGGTGGAACTTTTTCACACATGGACACTCGTCCATGATGATATTATTGATGAAGATGATTTCCGCAGAGGAAAACCCACGACCCATATCGAAGTTGCCTCCTACGCTGAAAATGCCTACGAAAAAAGTAAATCTCTCCATGATAAATTCGGACGCGACATGGCGATCCTCTGCGGAGACATCCAGCAGGCTTGGGCAATGTATATGCTTCTCAAAAGCAGGGAAAAAGGGGTGAAGGATTCTCTGATCACAGATCTCATGGTCCGTTTTCAGGAAGTAAACCGTATTCTCATTTCCGGCGAAGCACTGGATGTGGAATTCCCCATGCGGGAACTTTCCTCCATTACCAAAGAAGAGGTAAAGGAAATGATCCTGGGAAAAACCTCCTGTCTCTTGAAGTTTGCTGTTCAATGCGGCGGAGCCATCGCATTGGAAAAAGCAGACTTTGAAGATGGATACCTTGCAACACTGGGGAATTTTGCGGAAGATCTGGGGATCGCATTCCAGTTGCGGGATGATTATCTGGGAATATTCGGCAGTGTGGAAAAATTCGGCAAACCCATAGGAAGTGACTTTCAGGAAGGAAAACCCACCTTCCTCTATCTGGATGCCATGGAGCTTCTTCAGGAATCCGGAAGAAACCGCTTGAAAGCCCTTACAGGATTGCCGGAATATACGGATGAAAATATCAATGAATTGCGTACGCTCCTTCAGGAATCCGGAGCAGAGGCAAAATGTCTTCAGGAAATAGCACATCTTACAGAAAAAGCCCACTGCAGTCTCATGCTTCTTCCCAAAAATAAATACAGAAAACTTCTGGAAGAGCTTTTAAGCTATCTGCTGGAAAGAACAGTATAAAAAATCTGCCCGGCAGAGTGGGGCAAAAAGATTACAGAAACTTCCGGGCAAGCAGCCGGCGGAATCAAGCTGGATTTGATCAGGTGTTCCGGTCTTCCCCGCAAAAAAAAGGGGCTGTCGTTTGACAGCCCTTTTTATATTGTCGTAAAAACAGCTTTTTATCAGTTGTTCTTGCGAAAATCGTTCATAAGGGAAACGAGTTTTTCCACGCCTTCAAGGGGCATGGCATTGTAGATGCTGGCACGCAGACCGCCGACAGAACGGTGTCCTTTCAGACCGATCATGCCGTTTTCGCCCAGCATTTTGAGGAATTTTGCTTCCAATTCTTCGGAGGGAAGACGGAAAACAACATTCATCTTGGAACGGCTGTCTTTCTGAACAGGGTTACGGAAGTATCCGTCAGAATTGTCAATGACATCGTAAAGGAGAGCAGCCTTTGCATTGTTCATCTTTTCGATCTCAACAAGCCCGCCGACACTCTTCATCCATTCCATCACAAGACCGATCATGTAGATACCGAATGTGGGAGGAGTGTTGTAGAGAGAATTGTTTTCGGTGTAGGTGGAATATTTCAGCATGGTGGGGATATTTGCGGGAGTGCGTTCCACAAGATCCTTGCGGATGATGACAAGAGCAAGACCGCTGGGACCGAGGTTCTTCTGGGCACCGGCATAGATCATACCGAAATCAGCCACATTCACAGGACGGGACATGATGTCACTGGACATATCGGCGATGAGGGGATTCTTGGTCTTGGGGAAGGAAGCATACTGGGTACCGTAGATGGTGTTGTTACTGGTGATATGCACATAGGAGGCATCATCGGTAAGTTTCCAGTCTTCAAATTTGGGGATATAGGTATATTTGTCATCTTTGCTCTGGGCAGCGATGCGGGCTTCCCCGAAAAGTTTGGCTTCCTTGATGGCTTTGGAGGACCATGTACCGGTATCCACAAAGTCAGCAGCACCGGTGTTCATCAGGTTCATGGGGATCATGGCAAACTGCATGGAGGCACCGCCCTGGATGTAGACGATGTCATAGTTTTCGGGTACTCCGAAGACTTCCCGGATGTTGGCATTGGTGGTATCCAGAACATTCTGGAAACTGCTGGCACGGTGAGAATGTTCAAAAATACCGCAACCGGTACCTTTGTAATCAAGAAATTCCTGCTGGGCCCGTTTCATGACTTCCACCGGCAGCATAGCCGGTCCGGCATTAAAATTAAATACTTGCATTGTTTTTCTCCCGTGTTAAGGTGTTTTGAGGTCATTAATATAACACGGAAACATTTTTTTGCCACATCAAATGTAAAAAAAAATGAAATATTGTTAAAAAAATATCAAAATATAAAAAATCTTTGATTCCCCCCTTTTTATTTTTAAAAATGTGTGCTAAATTATATGGTTGGATATGCGGACATTCCGGATATATTCTTTTCAGAAGAAAGATATTCCGGCAGGGATCCGGTGCCGGACAAGACAATTCTGAATTACAAAAAATTTCGTTCACAAAGAAGAAAAACTTATGAAAATATTGAATTTTTATGTGATCAAAAGTTTTATACTGACCTTCTTCATGGCGTTGGGCATTCTGACCTTCGGTATGGCAGGAGCCAG
>JAFVRL010000334.1 GCA_017504325.1 Lentisphaeria bacterium
CCTGTTGCCGGTACAGGCAGAAGAGATCTTTTCCACATCTTTTTCCGGACAGGATGGAAAAATCTATGGTAAAGGAATAAAGCAAATTGCCACCCCCTTCGGTAAAGGAATGTTTTTCCCGGGCGAAATCGGCAATTTTATTTCTTTTACTCCACCTGCGGGGGAAAAGGATCAGGAATTTTCTGTATCCGTATGGTTCAAAGTGGATGCACTTCCATCAAAGACCTCTCCGAAAAACAAACGCTCCTATACTCTTTTCTGCCGGAACTGGGATGTGCGACTCATTCTTTCCTCTACCGGAAAACTTGATACCCAGGTCACTGTGGGAAAAGATTATTTCACTTTAAGCGGCGGCAAAGTCATGCCCGGAGAATGGAACAATATCGTCTATACATACAGTGTCCCCAAAAAAGAATATGCCCTCTATGTCAATGGTACTCTTGCCAATTCCAGAAAGATGACTTATAAGAAAGTCCATCCTCAACCCTACTCTACAAAGCACCCCTATTCCTTTGGTTCTCTCCCCGGATTCTGGCCGTTGAAAGGGATCATGGGAAAAGGTGCTATTTACGATAATGCTCTTACCGCAAAGGAGATCCTTGCCGCAGAAAAGGAAAATATCAGAAAAGTCCTTCTTTCCCTGAAAAAACGAATTGAAAAGGAAAAAAACAATGCTTCCCTGCTGAAAAAAATCGAGTCGGTCTTAAATGGAAAAGATTATGTACCGGGTATCTGGATCACTCTTTCCAGAGAATGTGCTGAACTGGAAGCAAAAAACTCTCTTGCCGCAAAAGGATCCATCAATAATGAATTTCTGTATTATGCCGTGGTCGATCCCATGGGCAGAACCACCTATCTTCCGGACAGCTCCCTTCCGGAAAATTCCATCAATGAAAAAATCAGAACGGTTGCGGCAAAGGATGAGTTTGAACCGGCGTCTTTTGTGGTCAGTCCCCTGAAAGACGTGAAAGATTTTCTTCCCGTAATGGGGGAATTGAAAACAAAGGACGGGAAAGTATTTCCAGCTTCGGATATAAATATACGCCTTGTGAAAGTCCTTGTCCAGTCCGGCGGCGGAGCAGTCAACCGCCATATCCGGGTACTGAAAGCTGTTGCTCTGCTCCATGATGACGCCCTTGTGAAAGTGGATACTGAAAAAATGGAAAATTATCTGCGTCTTTCGTTCCCCGGTAAAACAGAATATCAATGGATCAGTAAACAGGACGCGAGTTTCCGCTTCCATGTCTATATGTCCAGTAAGGATAATCCCGTTTATGATGCAAAAATCTTACAGAAACTGGATCTGAAAAAGGATAAAAAACAGCAGTACTGGATCACCTTCCGGACAAAAAAAGATACTGCACCCGGCTTGTATGAGGGGAAACTTTTTCTTACTGCCGGAGGAAAAAATATCCAATCCATTCCGGTAAAATTCCGCGTTCTGGATTTTACCCTTCCCGAACCCAAAACCAATTATGATCCGGCAAAAACTTATTACGCAAGTATTTATTACTGGGCGCACGATTCCGCTTCGCTTAAAGAGGGTTCCATCACCTCCAGAGGCAGAAATATGGAACAGACAAAAGCGGATCTCCAAAATATGTATGACCACGGCATCCGTTATCCCTCCCTTGTTCAGGAACTTTCTGTTCCGGAAAAATGGCAGTGGAACGCCTACGGCAAACCGGAAAAAGGAGGCAGGATCTTTGTCCCGGATCAGCATTTTGTTGATGCCACCAGACGCCGCCTTGCGTTATTGAAAGAAAGCGGCATGAAACTGGATCCCTTCTTTATCCATACAGGCGGAAATTTCGGGTACAGAGAGTTTTATAAAAGAAGGGAACATGAAAAGGATCTGAAAAGATTTATTGAAAAAAGTAATGATTTTTTTGTAAAGGAACTGGGGCATAAAAATATCCTTCATTACGGACTGGATGAAGCAACAGGCAAAGCCCTTACCGGTCAGTTTGAAGTCTGGGAAGATATACAGAAAATGGGGACAAATACCTTTACAACTGCGGCGATAGGTTCCATTCCCCTCGTGGCAGGAAAAATCAAATTATTGATCGCTTCCGGCGTTCCTGCAAAAAAATATTCCGATCTCTGCCACAGCAAAGGTACTCTCATCTGGAACTATGCCAATCCCCAGGCTGGGACAAAGGATCAACCCTTCCCCTACCGTGCCAATTTCGGCTTCGGCTGTTATTCTGCCAATTACGACGGTATTGCAACATATTCTTACAATACCACAGCCTTACACCCGTGGAACGACTTTGACAACAAAGTGGAACCCGACCTTGCCTTTGTTCTGCATACCGCCGACGGTATGGTGGATACCCCCTCATGGGAAGGCTACCGGGAAGGGATCGACGATGTGCGGTATGCTACCATGCTGCGTCAGCTGATCCTGCAATATAAAACTCATCCGCAGAAAGGGAAAACCGCCCTTCTTGCCGATAAGTTCCTCAATCTCATCAATGTCCACGATCCGGAATTTGATCCCTCCTGGACCCGCTTGCAGATCATTGAATTTATCCTTAAACTTACAAAGGAAACCAAATGATGAAAAAGTTTTTGATTTATACAACTGCGTTCCTCGCTCTGTCACTCTTTGCACAGAATCCCTCTTATCAGGCATCCTATTCAGAAAATGCGCCTGTTCTTGACGGAAAAATGGATGATGCTGTGTGGAATAAGGCAGAATGGAGTTCTTCTTTCCGCACAAGAGTAAAGAATACCCAACCAACAGCCCCCACCCTTTTCAAAGCCATTTATACTTCCGACGCACTTTATATCGGAGCAAAATGTACGGAAAATGAGATGGAAAAGATGAAAAAGGAGAATAATTATACCGAATTCTGGCTCTATGATGTCATTGAGATCTTTCTTCTTCCTTTCCATAACGAAATGCAGCACTTTATATGCAGTGTTTCCGGCAGTATGAATGAAGAGATCCCCGTCCAGACCTCCGCCCGTACCAAACGGCAGACCGCATGGGCGGCAAAGGCATCCAAAGGGAAAAAGGAATGGTATATAGAATTCTGTATTCCCCTCTATATGGTGGGGAAAGCTCCCACAGGGGCAGAGAGTATATCTTTCCCCGTCAATGTATGCCGCAATTCCACTCCGGCAAAGGAACTTTCCTCCTGGTCCTTCCAGAAAGGGAGTTTCAAAGTCAAATCCGGCTTCGGCACATTGACACTGCTTCCCGCCCCTGCCGGGGAGAGAAAGAAAATAGCGGAAAATCTCAAACGCCCCCACAGTATTTCTCTTGCAAAGAGATGGAAAGAGATCAAGGAAGATCCCGCATGGAGTTTTCTGCTCTCCCGGGAAAAAGATACGGTAAAAAAACTTGATGGCCTTTGCGGAACATAC
>JAFVRL010000335.1 GCA_017504325.1 Lentisphaeria bacterium
ATGCTTCTTTCCCAGTGTGCCTCTGCATGGCAGCTCTTTTTCAGTGTTCCCCTGCCCTCATTTTCCCGCAGGGATATGGAAGAATGGGAATCCATGGAGAACGGTCAGGGTGTCCTTACAGTTCCCATGCTGCCTGTGACCGGAGCTGTGGCAGGAGTGCTTCTTTACATTCCCCTTACCCTGATCTGTGTTCTCGGCAGACCGGTCGCTGCCGGGATCCTGGGTGCTACCATTGCCCCCTTCCTTATGGAGATCCTTTCCGGCGGAAAAGATATGCGTTCCCTTGCGCTTTTTCTGGAAAGACGCAGAAAAGGGATGGATGTGGAAGATTCCCTCACTCCTCCTGCAAAAAATTCTTCCGTCCCTGTCCAAGTGCTTCTTCTTTTCACAATGTATATTCTGCGTATGATCCTTTTCGGAGTCCTTGCCTATTTCAATGCCTCTTTCTGGTTTATTGTCGTTTTTGCCGGTTCCGGGTATATGAAAGCGGAACTTTGTTTACTGAATATCCCCGGGGAATTCGGCAGAAAATCCCTTCTCAATGTACCGGAAAACATGAAAAAATATCATATGTACGGTACTCTTTTCATCTGCATTCTTGCCGGACTTATTGTCAATATTCCCTTTACTCTTATCGGATTTCTCATTATCCTTCTTGCAGCATTTCTGGCGAAAGGAGCTTGTCTGGAATCCGTTTCCGGAATCAACAAATTTGCCGTACGCGTGTTCAGCTATGCTTCTGAATACATATTTCTTTTTACAGGCGTCCTTCTTTATGCCAAACCCGGAGCCTGATTTTTCTGCTCTTCCCGGTTACTTCACACTTTCCCGTTTGATAAGACGGTAAGGAAGAGTTGTTACACGGGGGAAATCTTTTCCGGAAGTCCTTGCAGAGATAAGTTCAAGGACTTTTCCGGCAAGAAGAGCGTATTCCTGTGTGATCGTTGTTTGCGGCGGAACAGCATAATTGGAGAAAAATGTCTGTTCTGACGCAATAAGGGAAATATCTTCCGGGACTTGTCTGCCGTAGAGGGAAAGAGCATACAGAACCGTTATTCCGGCATTTCCACCGGGACAGAACAGAGCATCCACGCCCTGTTTCAACAGCTTTCCCACCAGTTCCACATAACGCAAACTGCCCTCCCCGGAAAACTGTATGAGAGAGGGGGAATCCGGCAAATGCAGTTTTTTCAGTATTTCCAGAACAGCATTTTCCCGCAGCAGGGTATTGCCTTCCCCCCGGTTTCCATGAATGATGCAGCCGATTTTCTTGCAGGAACGTTCTTTAAGATGAGTCAAAGCCAGTTCCATACCGGAAAACTCATCGGAATTCACAAAGAAAATATTGTTTCCCCGTTTTTTCCCGGCAGGGGAACGGTCAAGAAAAATCAAAGGTTCATTATACTTTTCCTCCCAATCCGGCAGCATGGAAGGATCGATGCCTATGGCAACAGCGGCACAGAAACGGATATCCGGCAATCTTTCCAGACTGTTTAAAGGCAGTATTTCCACCCGGAACCCGGCTTCCGGCAACACTCCCGTCAGAGCCATAAGAAGCATATCTATACAGCTTTGCACCGGATAAACATTATTATAAGGGGTGATGATGACCACATTTTTCAATTTTTCGGAGATCTGCGGGTGATAATTATATTCGGAAGCTATTTTCCGTATCTTTTTTGCTATTTCCTCATTTACTCCGGTATTTCTGTTGAATACTCTTGATACTGTTGCTGGGGATACCCCGGCAAGTTCCGCTATTTTCCGCATATTCATGAAACTATTTCTCCTTTTTTGAAATATTTTTACTATATCACACGTTTTTGCGAAATCAAATCTTCTGTTACGGAAAAATTTTCAAAAAAAAGGAAAAAGCATGGTTTGCAAAAGTTTTCTCCCCGGGGTATCTTTAATATTGTGAAAAACTTTTATACAGAATAACGGGAATTTTACAGATCTTCTCCTGTAAAATTCCAAATGAGAAAGGAAAAAAATGGATTATTCTATTCTTGTTTCCCATGAACCCAATAAAATCATACTGGAAAGACGCACTCTTGCGGATGATGCCTTTACGGATGATTCCGTCCTTATGAAACTTTCCTACAGTGCCATAAGTGCCGGTACCGAATGTGCATGGCTTTCCGGTAATGCCAATAATGCAGGAAATACTTTCCCCTATTATCCGGGATACAGTTCTGCCGGGATCATTGAAAAAGTGGGAAAAAATGTAAAATCCTTTGCTCCCGGCGATAAAGTCATTGCCTGGAATGTGGGGCATTTATCCCATATCGTCCTTTCTGAAGAAGCCGCCAGACAGAGATTATATAAGATACAGGAGGAAAATATCTCCCTTAAAGAAGCCGCCTTCGGATATATCTCCACCTTTCCCATGCTGGGAATAAGAAAATTGCAGATCGAAATGGGGGAAAGCGTAATGATCGCCGGTCTGGGGATCCTGGGACAGCTTGCCGTACAGTTTGCCCGTCTGCGGGGAGCTTATCCTGTTCTTGCCTGTGATATGGATCCGGCAAGACGGGCTCTTGCCCTGAAAATGGGGGCGGATATGGTCTTTGATCCTTCCGCAGAAGATTTTATTGAACAGGTGATAAAAGCCACAAACGGAAAAAAGGTCAATGCAGTTGTGGAAGTAACAGGAAAAGCCATCGCCTTGCGTCAGGCACTCAAATATACGGCACGCATGGGAAGGATCGTCCTTACCGGCTGTACCAGAGTACCGGAAGGGGTCATTGATTTCTACCGGGATGTGCATTTGACAGGGATTTCCATTATCGGAGGTCATACCAGTACCCGTCCTTCCGTTGATTCCCGAACCGGAGCGTGGACCCATCTGGATGATCTGCGTACATGGAGCAGTTTTTTAAGTTCAAAAAGAGTGGACATGGCTTCTCTCATCACCAGAACTCTTTCCCCGAAGGACGCACAGGAAGTTTATACCATGCTTCTCACAACAAAAAATCCGCCGCTGGGACTTGTTTTTGACTGGAGTACAATAGCATGAGTACAGAAAAAAGACCTCTGAAAATCATTCAAATCGGAACTTCCCATGAACACGCTTCCGGTAAATATGCCTCATTGAAACTTATCCCGGAAACATTTGAATTGTTGGGCTATGTGGATGATCTGGAATTCATGGATACTCCCCGGTATGTAACAGAACTGCACCCGACTTATCAGGACGGGAGGAAAAAATTTACTCTGGAGGAGGCTCTCTCTTATCCCGGTCTGGATGCGGTGGCTGTGGAAGTACCCAATCTGGAACTTGTCAAAATCGGCAAAATGTGTGCGGAAAGAAAAATAGCCATACATCTGGATAAACCAGCCGGGGAAAATATGGAAGATTATGCGGAACTTCTGGAACTTTGCAAAAAAAATCGTGTTCCATTGCAAATGGGGTATATGTACCGGGGAAATCCGGCATTAAGCTATGTAAGGGAACTTATCCGCAACAAAGTCATTGGAGAAGTTTTTGAAGCAAGTCTGGATATGAACCACGGGTACGGGAATGCTTTTTATGATGAGTATATCGCAAGTTTCAAAGGCGGGATCATGTTCAATTTAGGGTGTCACCTTGTGGACTTTGTTCTTGCCGCCATGGGAGAACCAGTTAAAGTTACGCCCTTTATTACTTCTGTTCCGGGGCATCCTGCAAGGGAAGTAAATAATATGCTTGCCGTACTGCAATACCCCAATGCCTTTGTGAAACTTACCGCCTGCAGCGGAGAATCCGGCGTCACCCAGCACAGACGCTGGACTTTTGCCGGAACAAACGGCTATATCAATATCAATCCTCCGGAACGATTTGACGGAAAAGGAGTTGAAGTAACGCTTTTTATGAAAAAAGCACATGGACTTATCCCCCGGGGCAATCATGTTTTCACCTTCCCGCCTCAAAGGGACAGATATGTGGAACAGCTGCTGGAATTTGCACAAATCATACGCAACGAAATAGAAAATCCCTATACTTATGCCCATGATTCAGCCGTACACAAAGTTACTCTTGCGGCATCCGGTTATACAACATGGGAAAAATAATCATTCTGTTATGGAAAGGACTGTAAAATGTACGCAATGATCCTCAATGAAAAACGTGATTTCCAGTGGGCGCAAGTCCCGGATCCGGTAAGAAAAGAAAATGAAGTACTTATAGAAGTATATGCCGCTGCCGTAAACCGGGCGGATCTTATGCAGAAAGACGGCTGTTATTCCTCCCCGCCGGATTGGCCTCAATGGTGCGGTCTGGAGTGTTCCGGGACAGTTCTGGAGGCTCCGGAAAACTCCCGTTATAAGAAAGGGGATAAAGTTTGTGCCCTTCTGGGCGGAGGCGGATACAGCCAGTTAGTTGCCGTTCCGGAAGGAATGACTCTTCCTGTACCGGAAAATCTTACAATGGAGGAAGCCGCCGCCATTCCGGAAGTATGGTGTACGGTATATTTGAATATGATGAAAGAAGCCGGAGGAATCAAAGAAGGGGATGTATTTTTTGTTCAGGCAGGAGCAAGCGGTGTAGGTCTTGCCGCCATCCAGCTTGCCAAATTCTACGGAGCAAAGGTCATAACCACCATCAGCAATGAGGAAAAGGCTCTTGCCGTGAAAAAGGCGGGAGCAGATATTATCGTCAATTATAAAAAAGAATCCCTGAAAGAAGTTCTGGAACAGAATCCCCCGGATATAGCATTGGATTGTGTGGCGGGAGAAGGCATGGGGGAATGTTTCCGGCAGATGAAATTCTGCGGCAGATGGATCATGATCGCCAGTATGACAGGGGGAAAAACCCAAATCGATCTGGAACAGGTCTGGAGAAAAAGATTGAAACTTATCGGCAGTACCC
>JAFVRL010000336.1 GCA_017504325.1 Lentisphaeria bacterium
GTTGAGAAAGGTGAGGCATACTTTGAAAGGATATTTTATCACATTTGAAGGGGCGGAAGGTTGCGGAAAAAGTACCCAGATCACTCTTCTGGGGGAGGCTTTGAAAAAAGCGGGAAGGCGTGTGACTGTATCCCGTTCCCCCGGAGGAACTGTTGTAGCGGAAAAGATCCGGAAGTTATTGAAAGAACCCACTTCCGGTGAAGATCTTGAACCGGAGACGGAGCTGCTTCTTTTCGGTGCCTGCCACAGTCAGATGACCGCAAATCTCATCAAACCTGTTCTGGCCAAAGGCGGTATCCTTTTAAGTGACCGTTTTTATGATTCCACCATTGCTTATCAGGGATATGCCAGAAATCTTGGCGTGGAAAGTGTGAAATGGATCAATACTTATGCCTGCCGGAATCTCAAACCGGATCTTACCATCCTTCTGGATATGGATCCGGTGGAGGGGATCAGGCGTGCCAGAGAGCGTGCCGGTTCCGCAGAGACTCTGGCAGCTGACCGGTTCGATTCCGAAAAACTTTCTTTTCATCACTCTGTGAGAAATGCTTTTCTCCGTCTTGCCGGAGAAGAACCGGAACGGTTTGCTGTCATAGCGGCAAATGGGTCGATCCAAGAAGTTCATAACCGTATCCTGGAGGCTGTCCATGCACACCTGGGCATACTTTGAAAAACATTTTCCCATGGTGATCCATGCACTGAAAAGAGCTGGAAAAGCCGGGACTCTGGCACATGCCTATCTCATCGTAAGCACCAATTCCGATTACCGTGTGGAGTTTCCGAAACTTCTCTCCTGTCTTGCCGTATGCAATGATCCGGCAGAAGACGGGACACCCTGCTGCAAATGCGAAAACTGCACAAAGGTACTGGAGGATCTTTTCCCCGATTTTTATACTCTTGCCCCCACATCAAAGGCAAGAGAGATCGTTATTGGAAAAGATACTTCAGATAAATACTCTGCGGTGGTTTGAGGCACAGTTTCATTTAAGTGCCAGTACCTCCTGCGGCTGGAAGATCGGAGTCATACAGGAGGCGGATACCATGAATGAATCCGCCCAGAATGCTTTTCTCAAAACTCTGGAAGAGCCTCCCGGAAAATGCTTTTTCCTTCTGACAACTTCCCGTGCCTCCCGGCTTCTGCCTACGATCCGTTCCCGCTGCCAGATCCTGTATCTTACAGATAATCAGTGTGAATATGATTTTCCCCGCTGGGGGGATGTCCCCGGACTTCTTGCGGAACTTGTCACCCCTTGCGAAAAAGAAAAAAGTCTTGTCGCAGCGGCAGATACGGCACAGGCTCTTATCAATATTGCCTCCTCCCTCTATCAGGCGGCAGCGGAAGATGCCAAACAGGAGTGGACTCCCCGCATGGAACAGGCAAAAGAACTGGAAAGTGCCGGTTTGAAACTGCTGGAAAAGCGTTTGGAGGGGGCAGCCGGAAGTAAATACAGAAGAAGCCGGGAACAGTTTATGAGTCTTATCCATACATGGTGCGCCCTTCTGGCATTGAGGGCGTGTGATATTCCGCTGGAAACTCTGCCCAACAGGGAGATCGCTGAAAATATGGGCGATCTGCCTTTCCGGATCGGAGAAAAACGCGCTTTCCGTATTCTGGATCATGCCGGGGCTCTTCTTGCCAGTCTTCAGGTGAATGTGAATGATGAACTTGCTCTGCGTGCTTTCTGTCTCAATGCTGCTGTAAAGACGCGGGAACTGTAACAGGAAAACAGAATGAAAGAGATAAAAAAAGTTGCCATTATCGGCGGTTGCGGTCATGTGGGGATCCCTCTGGGACTTGCCCTTGCCGACCGGGGATTTACCGTCACTCTGCTGGATAAAAATGAGAAAGCCGTTCAGCTTCTCAATGAGGGAAAACTGCCTTTTATCGAAGACGGCGCGGAAGTGCTGCTGCGCAAATATGTAAACAAAACTCTGTTTATTACCATGGATCCCGTCTGCCTCAAAGAACAGCATTGTGTTATTTTTGTTACAGGAACTCCTGTGGATGAACATCTCAATGCAAAGGTACATGCTGTCCTTGATGTGGTGAAAGAATATCTGCCGCTTCTTACGGAAGAGCAGCTTATCGTATTGCGCAGTACCCTTTATCCCGGAACGGTCCGGATCGTGGAAAATATGCTTTTACGCAGCAATTTCAAATGCAAACTTGCCTTCTGTCCGGAACGGATATTGCAGGGAAAAGGGATCAAAGAAATTTTTGAACTGCCCCAGCTTGTTTCCGGCTGCTCGGAAGAGGCGGAAAAAGAGGCATCTTTTCTTTTTGGAAAAGTGGCAAAAAAGATCATTCTTCTTTCCCCGGAAGAGGCGGAACTTGCCAAACTTATGACCAATTCCTGGCGGTATCTGGAATTTGCCATTGCCAATCAGTTCTACATGATCGCCGAAGCGCACGGTGTAGATTTCTATAAAGTTTATAATGCCATGACAGATGATTACCCCAGAGCCAGGCACTTTCCCCGTCCGGGGCTTGCCGCAGGCCCCTGTCTTTTCAAAGATACCATGCAGCTTGCCTCCTACCATGACAACGGATTTTTTCTGGGACACAGTGCCATGCTGGTCAATGAGGGATTGCCCAATCTCCTTGTGGAACAGCTTGCCAAAAAGATGGGCGGAAGTCTGAAAAATAAAAAGATCGCCATTCTGGGAATGACTTTCAAGGCAAATAATGATGATATAAGGGAATCACTTTCCTTCAAGATCAGAAAACTTCTGGAACAGAAAATGGCATTTGTTCTGCCCTCCGACCCGTATCTCAAAGAGACCCTGCCGCTGGAAAAGGCTTTGGAAGAGGCGGAAGGGATCATCATCGGAACTCCCCATGATGCATATAAGGAACTTGTTTTGTCTGTTCCCTTTGCGGATTGCTGGGGGATCATCCGTAAAGAGTGAAAAATAAAAATTACCGGAAAAATACCACTGTATGAAAAACGGTACTTGTATTTTTGTTAAATCATGGTAATTTAAAGAATATTGTTTCCGGGGGTTTCTGCTGAGAAGGGCATCTCGCAAGAACCGGGCGTATTGATTATAAATCTATTACTGCTCCAGGGTGAGCGGAACGGGGTGCCATGAGCGATCATATTCTGCAATTTCAAAACATTACCAAGCGTTTCGGCAGTCAGACTGTCCTTGACGATGTGTCACTTAATGTGGGAACCGGGGAGATCTTTTCCCTTTTAGGCCCCAGCGGCTGCGGTAAAACCACCTTATTGCGTATCTGCGGCGGGTTTGATTATCCCGATGCCGGCAGAGTCATCCTTGACGGAAAGGATATTACGGAACTGCCTCCCAACAAACGGGAGATCCGTACCGTATTCCAGAACTATGCACTTTTCCCCCACATGACGGTATGGGACAATGTGGCATTCGGTCTCAAGATCGCCGGTGTGGATAAGCATACCATGATGCGGGAAGTGGGCAAATATATTGAAATGGTGCAGTTGAGCGGCCATGAAGGGAAAAAGCCCGGTCAGTTGAGCGGCGGTCAGCGTCAGCGTGTCGCCATTGCCCGCGCTCTTGTGAACAAACCCAAGATCCTTCTTCTGGATGAACCGCTTGCCGCACTCGACCTGAAACTGCGTCAGCGGATGCTTATTGAACTGGATACTATCCATGATGAAGTGGGGATCACCTTCCTTTTTGTCACCCATGACCAGCAGGAGGCGATGAGTATCAGCGATCACATTGCGGTCATGCATAACGGCAATGTGGAACAGATCGGTACTCCCGTGGAACTTTACGAAGCACCGAAGAACAGTTTTATTGCCGCCTTTATCGGGGATACCAACTTCTTTGATGGAATCGTGGAAAAGGTGGATGGTGATTACTGTACGCTTATGATCAAGGATTTTCCGGCTTTGAGCGTGTATAACGATAAAAAACTCAAACGGGGGGATAAGGTCAACTTGAGTATCCGTCCGGAAAAATTTATGATCTCTGCCACAAAACCGGAGATCACAGATGCCCACACCAATATCCTTCAGGGGAAAGTGGAGGAGGTCATCTATCTGGGAGCGCACACCCGTTACTGGGTAAGGGTACAGGATTGGCGTATTTCCGTGGTCAAACAGCACTTCAGTTATGCTCTGGATGAGAAAAAGATCCGCTGGGATGA
>JAFVRL010000337.1 GCA_017504325.1 Lentisphaeria bacterium
CCCCCTTCTTTCACCAGATCTTTATAAAAAAAACGGTCGTTGGCATTTGCCATGATATTGAGGATCATGGCATCAGAAAGAGCGATATGTTTTGCTCCGTTTGCCGCATATTCCCTCAAAAACACCGTTTGCAGTTCTCTGGGGACATATTCTATATGGAAAAAGTGTGTCAGAGGAATATTCTTCATGTTCAGGATCCTGATATATCATATTGTTTGATCAATGATCCTGCAAGGCTTTTCTGAGTTTTCCCCGGCGGAGGAAACATTTGAAAAGCATGGCAAGATACTGCTTGATGATTTTTGCGGAAAGTTTGCTCTTTCCAGCCTCCCGCATGGCAAAAACAATGGGTGTTTCCCTGATTTTGTGCGGCTCACAGAGAGAAAGAAGAAAACAGATCTCCAGCATGATCTTGAATCCATGGGGATCCAGATATTTTTCCACTTTTCTGAAACGATCCCTTCTTACAGCAAAAAAGCCGGACATGGGATCCCTGACTTGTGTCCGCAGGATGATTTGTGCCGCAAGGGAGGCTGTTCTGCTGAAAAGAGAACGGAAAAAATTCCACTTTTCCGTAAAGCCTCCCCCTTCCACATGACGGGAGCCGATTGCCATATCCAGAGAGGGATCCTCAAATTCGGCAAGAACTTTCACAAGGTCACAGCTTCTGTGCTGACCGTCAGCATCCATACAGATGAGGATGTCCCCGTCCGCTTTGTTGAAACCATACACCACACTGGGACTCAATCCCCGTTCCCCTTCATGCAGAAGAACACGGATATTTTCATGTTTTTTTGCGTATTCCTCCGCAATGGCAAATGTTCCGTCGGGGGAATGATCATCCACCACAAAGATCTCCAGGGAGGGGATATTTTCTTTCAGGAGATTATCCAGAGTTTTTACAATGCTTTCCGCTTCGTTGTATGTAGGAAGGATCAGTGCGTATTTCATAATTATTATTCCATATTTCTGTATGTTTTACCAATTAAAATACAGCAGAAAATAAAATTTGCAAGCACTCAAAGCTGAAAAGGGAGGGGAGAATCAAGAAAAATGCTTTCCGTGGTGACCTGACAATCCATAACAAGGACTTTTACACCTTCTCTATGGACTTTTTTCAATACTTCCCCGAATTGGGGATGGGTTTTGATATTGGGACGGAAAAGGGTTGCCCCTTTCAGCTGAACAACAAATAAAACCGCAGAATTGCCGCCGGCTTTTTTTATGGACAAAAGTTCTTCCAGATGTTTGATCCCCCGTAAGGTGGGGGCATCGGGAAAAAGAACGATAGTATTTTCCTCCAGAGTAACGCTTTTTACTTCCAGAAAAAGTTTCTTTTCCCCTTCCTGCAAGAGAAAATCAAAGCGGGAGGAGCCGTAAGAGACCTCTCTTTTCAGATGGGGGATATTGATAAAAATATCCGGAAAAAGATTGTGTTTGCGTAAATACTCCTCCGCAACGGCATTGGTGATATGGGAATCCATATTGATCAGGATCTTTTTGCCCTTTTCTGTGAGCTTTTCCACGGCAACAAGATCATATTTTGTTTTCCGGGAAGGATTATCGCTTTCCGAAAGATAGACTGTTGCTCCATGCTGCAGAAGTTCCCTGCATCTTCCCGTATTGAGAACATGGACTTTTTCCTCTTTCCCGTTTTCCAGACGGACAAAGGCGATGAACCTGTTGGGCCGGGAGAGAAAAACGGCTTTTTCTACTTTGTCGTATCGCATGGTCTGCTTTTACTTTTCAGATGAAGAAATTGATGGATACAGGCTGTGACCACACCGAAAATCTTTAATTCCATACCTTCGCGGAATGAGATCACCGGATATTTACTGTTGGCGGGAACAAGGAATACGCCCCTTTCATCACTTTGCAGATATTTTACGGTAAACTCATTTTCCACACAGGCGATGACGATATGACCATTATGAGCCCGGATACTCCGGTCAACAACAAGAATATCCCCGTCCCGGATCCCGGCTCCTGTCATGGAATCGCCGGATGCCCTTACAAAAAATGTTGCTGCAGGGGTTTTGACAAGCAGTTCATTTAAATCAAGGGGCGTTTCCACATACTGTTCCGCCGGGGAGGGGAAGCCGCATACCGCAGGCGACTGCATCAACGGCGGGCGGGAGTCCTCCCGTCCGGAGTGATCCTGCGGGGAAAAATGATCCTCATTTTCGGTAGAGCCTTTGTATTGCTGATGTTGTTTTCCGGAAAAAGGAGACATGGCAGAACCCTGTATTTATGATTTTTTTACAATAATGGCAAAACAACAAAAAGGCAAGGTTTGTTTTTTTTTGATATTTCCTGCTTGCAAAATGTGTCTGCGCGTGATATAATATAGACCGTCATAATCCGGAAATCAACCCATGGAGGAAAAATGCTTCAGACTTATTCTGTCATACAGGGAAAAATCGTCCCTTCTGCGGCAGGTTCTCCCCTGATCGAGGTGTATATCCTTCCGGATGATGAGGAACGCTCCCATCTTATCAACGATTACAAGATCAATGAACATACCATGATCTCCTGCGTGGATGCCAATGAAACACCCCGTATCGAATTTGAAAATGAATATACGGCAGTGATTATGAAGTATCCGAAAAACTATTCAGCGGAAGATAATTTCTTTTTCCGGATCAAGTCCATGGGGATCTTTATTTTTCCGCCTACACACATCGTTGTGCTTCTGGATGAACCCCAGCAGCTTTTTCCCCGCAGATTCCCTGCTGTGGCACTTGATACACCGCAGGATGTTATGCTTCGGATCATGCTTCAGGTCGTCCGGCATTTTGAGGAACACCTCAACTCCATCAATATGTTGAGTAACGAACTGGAAAGAGACATAAGTTCCTCCATGGACAATCAGAGTCTTATGAATACATTTACTCTGGGAAAAGGATTGATCTATTATGTGAACGCCCTGCGCTGGAACTCCCATGTGCTGACTAAACTTACCTTCAACTCTTCCAAATTGCATTTTGATGAGGAAAATATGGAGTTGCTGGAGGATATTTCCATTGAAAACAATCAGTTTCTTGAGCAGGCAAAGACCTATTCACAGGTTCTGGAAGGTATGATGAGTGCCAGAGCTTCCATGATCAATAACAATCTGAATCTTATGATGAAAAATATGAACGCCATTGTTATTGCCATATCTGTCCCCACCTTTATCACCGGGGTGGGGGGAATGAGTGAGTTTACCTCCCTTTTCGGCAAAAAATGGGCAATGGCTGCCTATCCGGTATTTTTCATTTTCATGGCGGCACTTGCCCTTTTTATTTATTTTCTCATCACTTGCGAAAAGAAGAAATGATTATGGTATAAGCTGAAAAAGAAAGGAAGATAATCATGCCTATTTTTGAATATGAATGTAAAAAATGTGAGAAAAAGTTTGAAGTGCTGCTCCGCAGCAGTTCCTCACAAGCAGAGTGTCCTTTCTGCGGTTCCGGAGAGGTGAAAAAACTTCTTTCCACCTTTGCCGCCAAAGTGGACTCTTCTCCTGCCTCTTCCTGTGCCAATGCGGATATCTGTCCTGCCGCCGGTTCACATTCCTGCACATGCACATGCAACTGCGGACACCATCACTGATCCAATGAAAAGGAGACAGGCGTATGATCCAGTCCCAACTGCTTGCATTGCAGAAAAAACTTGGTGTTGCTCCCAGTAAAAAAATGGGGCAGAACTTTCTTGTTGATGATCAGTTTTCCCAATGGATCATCAAAAAAGCGGATATCAAAGAAGGGGATAATGTGTTGGAGGTCGGACCGGGATTCGGAGCTTTGACCTCCCATATTGTGAAGACCGGAGCAAATTTTGCCGCTATTGAATTTGACAGAAAGATCGCAGAATGGTTGAGAAAAAGTTTTGTCAACACCTCCCTCAAACTTATTGAAGGGGATGCCTGTAAAGTGGATGTGGCATCCATCTTCGGACAGGGAGTGCCTTTCCGTGTCGTTTCCAATCTTCCCTATTCCTGCGGTTCGGTCTTTATTGCCAATATGCTGCTTCTGGAAACCCCGCCTGCGGATATGCTTGTGATGTTGCAGAAGGAGGTTGCGGAAAGATTTTCCGCTTCTCCCGGAACGGAGGCGTATGGATCTTTTACCGTAAGACTTCAGGCTATGTATGAGCCTGAAATATTGCGGATCGTCCCGCCGGATGTGTTCTGTCCGCCGCCGGATGTGGATTCGGCGATCCTGCGTCTGAAACTGCGGGAGGACAGATTGCCCCATGATGTGATGAAAATATTGAATAATCTTGTGAAGGCATCCTTTGCCCACAGAAGAAAGAAGATGTATAAACAGGCCGCGGCATTTTTTGATCAGCAGAAGATCCTTGATGCAATGGCTCATGCCGGAGTGGATAAGGATATCCGTGCGGAGAAGGTTACGCTGGAAGAGTTTAAAAAGATGGCATTTTTCCTTGCTGAAGCTGGAAAATAATTTTTTTTTCTGTCCGGCAGGTTGCATTTGACTTTTTTATGTGTTATAGTATGCCGGAAGTAACGCATTTACATACGCAGATCGGAGAAAATATGGAATTTTATGATGTGTTGAAAAAGAGACGCAGTATCCGGTTGTATAAGGATACCCCCGTGCCGGACGAGGCTTTGGAAAGGATCCTTGAGGCCGTACAGAATGCGCCTACGGCTTGCAACAGACAACCTTTTAAGTTTTTTATTGTGAAAGATCCTGTCAGACGGGAAAAACTTGCTTCGGTATATAAGGAGGACTGGTTGAAAACAGCTCCTGTTATTGTTGCGGCAGCTTCCGATGTGAATAAGGCATGGCGCAGAAGGGAAGGCGATTCCATTGCAGATGCGGATACCGCCATAGCGATGGAACATTTTGTTCTTGCCGCAGCGGAAGAGAATCTGGGGACATGCTGGATCTGTGCTTTTGAACGGGCAAAAGCCAATGCTGCATTGGATCTACCGGAAGGTTCCTGGAATGTATTTGCCCTTACGCCGCTGGGATATGCGGCGGCAGGTCCGGTACCTTTTGTGCGTAAAGAGATCGGCGAAATAGCAGAGATCCTGTAAGAAGAGCAAAGTAAGGACAGAATAGAATGGCTGAACGCAGAAGCAGAAGAGTTCCCGTGGAAGAGGAACAGTTTTTTGAATTGGAGTATCTCGGCAGAAAAGGTTTGCGTTGTGGTATAGGAAGCGTGAATGCGTCCACCGATACTGACGGGGTGGAAGATGTGACTTTGGATATTGCCGGAGAGATTTTTGCAAAGACCCTTCCGGTTAAGATAGGTGATCTTCCTGAAAGTTCTGCATTGCGGGGAAAAAGAAGACCCCACATGGCGGAGAACGGGAAAGAGTGTACCCTGGAACTGGAAAACAGCATTCCTTTCGGGGAAGAGCCTTCCATTGCAAGAAAGATCCGTATGGAAGAAGGACTTATGGCATGTACTCTGGATATCCGTATGCGGGCCTCCTGCCGGGTGAAAACTCTTTCCGCCGGCGGGTTGGCAATTTCCGGAGCGTTGAGAAAAGTCCTGTTTCCGGGAAGCGGTTTGCCGGATGTGGATTTTGAAGGATTGGAAGAGGGTGCGGTGTTTTATGATGCTCCGGAACTGCCGCTTCTTGCTGTTTTTGAAACGAAGAAATCCTGTCTTGCCTTTGCACCGGGCGATGATCTCTGGAGATGGTATTCTGCGGAAAAGTTCAATGGTAAAAGCCGTTTTGTGATGTGTAAACAGGATGGAAAAGTCCGTTTTTTGTGGGAGATCTTTTCTCTTGATCCGGGCATTGAAGAACTGCCGGATGGAAGAAATATAAGACTTACCTATCTTCTTTCCTGGAAATTGAAACGGGCGGAAAAGCTGAAAAAATATAAGTTCCGTGATTCTTTCAATATGGCGTCTGCGGATTTTCAGGAGTCATTCTGCCGCAAAAATGCCGATGGCAGAGTGGAACAAACCGGATGCTTCGCCTGTCAGGGAACGGAAAACATTTTGAAAAAATATGTGCGCAGTTTATTGGAAAATGCGGAAGAAGGGGATCGTTTTGCGGTGACAAATGTTTCTCCGGGCGTATGTTGGAATGCTTCACATCTGGAACGGGCAAAAGCGAAAAATCTTGCCCACCGGGATCTGACCGCTCTTATGGATTTCCGCGCCTGGGCAAGAAGACAGCTGGCGAGAAAAGGGGCGACTCTGGAATTGGTTGCAGTGGAAGATTCACCATTGAAAGGATGGATGAATCTCCTTTGATAACGGAAAAATAACGAAAGGAAAAAAACATGAAAAAAACAGTATTTGTGGCAGTGGCGGCTCTTTTTGCAGTCTGTGGAAGTGTGTCTGCGGATGAGTTGAAGATCAATGGCGAATTCAAAGCAGTCAATGCGAAAACAAATTTGCCGGAACGGTGGAACAGAAACGGGGTGAAAACCGCAGTTACTGAACTTGTCCGCAAGGGGGATGACAATATCCTGAAGATCAAGAATGAAAAAGGATATTTTGCCATGTATAACAGTTTGAGGATCCCGGCAAAAGCGGGGGATACTTTCAAATTTGAAATCAAAGTGAAAGGGAAGGGTGAGCTTTCTGTCGGTTACTATGCCTATGGTTCAAAGGGACATTCCGGCACCGGCGGTGCGATGATCAAAGTGGATTCTTCCTTGTTCTTTAAGGAGTACAAGGGGACCTTTACAGTAGCTCCTCCTTATAAAGGAAAAGATATTTCTTATATTCACATCCAGTTCGGCTCTTATAAGGCTGTGGATATTGAAGTGGAAGAGATCGAGGTTGAACCTGTGATCGTTCAATAAGAAAGTTTGGATGATAAGAAAATTTATTTCCGGTATGAGTGTTGGGGGGGAGGCGTTTTGCAGTGTATCTGCTGCGGAATAAATTCCGGCATTTGTCCGGTGAGTGATTGGAAAGACTGTTGCAGACTTCAGAGGTATGCAATGGTCTTTTTTTATTTACCGTTATGATATTTCACTCATATTGTCTGCTTATGGAAATCTGACAAAATCATTTTTTTTCAGGAGTTTTGAAATTACCTCTTTCTGTTCTTTTTTTATTCCAAGTTGCTTGACAAAATAAATGTTTGATGCTATTTTACTAACAATGGAAAATATAGTATTCTTCGGTTTAAAGTCTGACAAGTATTTAAGAAAACGGTGCAGAAGGAGAAATAATAAATGAAAACAGGAAAATTTTTTGAGATAATACCTTTATCTCCTGTTTCTGACCGGGGTATTTCTTCTGCCTTCTCCTCGTCAGCAAGCAAGCAAGC
>JAFVRL010000338.1 GCA_017504325.1 Lentisphaeria bacterium
GCATAGAAAAGAGGTTTTGTATTCCATTCATCTTCAAGGATCCTGTAAGAAAATTTCTGGACAACATCCACTTTTTCTTTTGTTGCCTTGTAATGATCCTCGCATTTCACAGGACGCGCCACCGCTCTCTGGGCATATTTCTGCGAAAGTGTGATCCATTCAGAAATCTTTTCTTCTGTAACCTCATGGGGCTGGAGCATCTCTATCCCGCAGGGGACGAGGAACATCATATAGCCCACACTTCCGGCAAATTCGATACGCAGTCCGGAAATACGGCCTCTTTCATCCCTCTTTACTCTGATCCTTTCCGGAGAGGATCGGAAAATAACTTGCAGCGGCACATCCGGAAATACATTCTGGGAGGTGAAAAGCACATAGTTGCGGGATAATGCCCCGTCTCTGCTTTTGTCATAACAGATGTCATTTTCATTATTTTCCACACTTCTTGTATGCAGACCGTCAGAAAGAGGGAGAGTAATTTTTTTCCATGCCGAGATCCCGACAAGGGAATCTATGTTCATGTAGTCGAGATCGGTTTCCACCATAAGGGCAGGTGTAAGAACAGAATAATCAAAGGTGATCTTTTTATTACCGGCAAGTTTTCTTGTCCACCTCACTCCGCTCCAATCATTTCTGATCTCTTCATTTTCCGGTACTTTATAGGCATTGATAATGGAGCAACTGGTCTTTTCCCCGTCAGGAAGTAAAGAAAAGTTCCAGATAATATTTTTATGATATTGAGGGTGTCCGGAAGTATAGGTACGACTAACGATCCCGAAGGAGGGCATACTGTAATCCAGAAGTCCATCGCCCTTGGAAAAACCGAAACGCCCGAAACTATTGAAGGCATTTCCGGTTCCGGGAGTATAGGAGGATAAATCCATCTCTTGAGTTACTTTCTTTCCTTCCAACATTTCCGGAAGGGGGGCAACTTTTTCAGGAATAAGGATATTGCCTTCCTCATCAAGAAATCTTGCGGAAAACTTTGCCGGAACAGGATTTTCTGCGGTATTTACCAAAGTTATCTGCAAAAGATTTTTGCCTTTCTGCAAAGTAACGGGGATCTCTCTTATTTCGTTATGCAGCATGGGGATATATCCATACTCATATTCCACATCCCCAAGTTTCACTCTCAAAGAATAATCACACTGGAATTGAAGAAAATATTTTCCTGCAAAAGAAACATATATTTCTGCTGTACTTACAATACTTTCACCGGAAGATAGTTCCGTCTTATCACATTTCCAAACGGAAAAACCGCTTGTCATATCAGAAAAAAATTCTCTGTCACCACCCATTTTCATATACTCCTAAATTTGCTGTATTATAGGAAAGGCTGCCTTCCTTCCGGAAAAACAGCCTGAAAAATTACTGCGCTTTTTTTTTAATTTCCCACGATGGAATCTCTCAAATCTTCCGGAACGATCTCGTTCAACTTCACCCAGCGGCTCTCTTCGGAAGCGGACTTCATTGCCGCAAATCCCAGCATTTCTGCTGTATAAGCCTGGGGTACTGTGGTAAAGGGTGTATCTTTTCCTTCCATAAGATCCAGGAAGTGACGGGCAAGGAAGGGTCCTGCATAGTAGTGGATCTTGCTGTCATATTGGAAAGTATAGGTTTCTGTGGTAAGTTCCTTATTAAAGGGATGAAGTTTGATTTCCCCCTCATAGGTTCCTTCTTTCGCAAGCGTGATATACATACATCCTTCCGTACCGAGGATCTCATAAACACGGCTGTGACCGGGAGCAGGTACAAAATAGGAGTGGCTGTAAGTACCGAAAATACCGTTGGAAAGACGGATGGTGCAGGTTTCATTATCCGGCACATCCACACATTCGGCAAAGACGCAGAGTTCGTTAAGTTTCGCTACATCATTTACTTTCAAGCCTCTGGCAACATAACTTTCCTTTGCATAACGGCAAGTGCTTCTTTCTTCACAATCACTGCAGGTAAGGTCATTGCTCTTATTCCCGCCCACGCCGTGCATAGCGGAAACCATCATCACGCTTTCAGGTTTGGCATCGGTAAGGAAAAGCATCACATCCAGGTCATGGGTCGCCTTTTCCACCATGAAACTGCCCCCGCCTTTGATGGTACGGCGGAAGTTGTGGTACATACCGGCACTGTCTCTTTGGGTGAACTGGAAGGAACATACTTTCCCGATCCTGCCCTTTTCAATAAACTCTCTTGCCCTGCGGATGATGGGGGAATACCGCATACAGTGGTCCACCATCACAGGCCCTTCATGCTGTTTGACGAAACGCACGATATCCGAGATCTTTTCGGCGGAAGTATCCAGAGGCTTTTCCACCATGATGGGGCCGTGGAAATCATTGAGGAGCTGCAAATTGGAAAGGTGGGTGAAGTTGGGGGAGGTAATGATGATGCCGTCGGGCTTGCCTTTTTCCAGAAGTTCCGCCACAGTATTGTAACGGGGAATGTCGCAATTATTCCATGCACAGCCGTTTTCATACATTTCATCATTGGGTTCCACGACCCCGGCAACGGTGACTGCGCCCATTGTCGCTTCATAAAATTCAAGAGCATGGCGTTTGCCCATTTCACCGAAACCGATGATACCGATACGTTTTTTCATTTTTTCTTTCCTTATTTTATGAGATAAAAAGTTGTTGTTTCCATTCCGGTAAAAAACTTTTCTGTAATATTATACAGCCATTTCAGCAATAAGCAAATCATCTTCCTTGTATTTTTTCAACAATATTTTGTATTTTTCTGCAAATATTTCCCACTTGAAAAATATCAGGATCTTTTTTCCAGTCTGATCCGGGGATCCGCCCAGGCATAGGCAAGGTCAGTAAGAAGATTGATAAATACAAAAAGGAAAGCACTTAATATGACAAGAGCTTTCAGCATTTGCAGATCCCCGTCATTCAAAGCATTGACCCCTTCATATCCAAGTCCGGGGATGCCGAAAAATGTTTCCAGAAGGAGACTTCCTGTAAAAAGAAAGGGCAGAAGAGTGGAACATCTTGTGATAATGGGAATAAGGGCATTTTTCAGAAGATGTTTGAAGTAGATGAAAAAAGGAGCGGCC
>JAFVRL010000339.1 GCA_017504325.1 Lentisphaeria bacterium
CCAGGGGAGGGCATTCTTTATATTTTCCATTTCTCCATTGATAATATGCAGCATTTCCGGTATTTTGCTCTCTTCCCAGTTGAGACGCAGTCTGTATGCCCGGTAGGCATATTCCGCACTCTGCATACTTGCCGCACAGATAAACATATTGCCTGCTTCATGCTTTTCGTCTTTTTCCCCCACACCTTCCAGCATGGTCTCTGCAGCGATCTTCCAGATGACTGCCATTTTGCCCAGATTGGAAATGATCTCGTCCAGAGAAAATTTTCCGGGTATATCGGCTGATCCGGAAAGATCATCTCCACGGTTCTCAAAGGGACGGTAGGAGGTTCCCGCTGAACGGTCATTCAAGGCTCCTGTATTGAAAATGGAGGTGTAGGAAAGTGCATGGGCATGACATCCCCGGTAAAGGAAGGGAATGGCAAAGGGCATATATTTTGATCCCTGTTCCATAAGTTCCCAAGCCCGGAGAACTTTTTTTGCATCACAGGAGGGAAAATAATATTTTGCAAAGCCTGTCAGCGCATTTTCCATGTCACCGGGTACATCTTCCCGCAGAAAATAATTGAATCCGGCAGTGTTGCCGGAGGTAGCATTACCGAAGTTCCAGCAACCCATATAACCGATTTGCGGATTGGCTTTGAGATAAGAAGCCTTACGGAATATATTGGTCATCAGCGGCAGATCCAATACCGACCCCAGTTCATGGGTGGTTCCCAACTGAAGTTTCAGCATTCCTTTTAAACCGATACTCATGCCGTATTCGATCGTGCCTTTACACCGGGGGGAAGGCCCTGCATAGGTGAGGGAATATTCATCCATGGGAAAATCGGGTCTTTCCGCCATATCCTGAACGCCGCCCCGTTCACAATCTGCCATAAGGATCACATCTTTGGGTAATTTTTCCAGAAGTTCTTTACAGGGCGTGGGAAGCCACATCGCCCAACCCCAGTTCCAGGCGATCACATCCAGTTTTTCAGACTTTCTCCGGATGCCTTCATGGATAAGAAGGATCTCTTCCAATGCCACTTCCCATCCCTCCCGTTCTTTACATCTGGGACACTGGATCACCGGTGTCCATTCTGTGGGAGTGTGTTTGCGTCTGTGGGAATAGCAATGCCCGGGATATTCACTTGCTGTGATGAGGATGACGCCTCCCAGATCCGGTACATTTTCCGCCAGAAAACTGCCGGCATCCCTGATCCAGTTTTTTACTGCCGGGACACTGGTGCAGAGAGAGGTTATTTCCAGCGGCTCATCCATGTGTTCTTCAATAAGCTGTTCGCTGCTCATTTCGGTCTGTCCGGCACATTCCGGGTGATTTTTCCAGAATTGTGTATTGCCTGTGGCGATCCCACGCACCGGTTGGAAATAAAGAAATACTTTGATGCCGTATTCAGCCGCCCTTGCCACAAGGGTGTTGAGAGCGGAAATGTGCGCCATGGCATTTTTTCCAAATTCAGGAAACTCCGGTACAATACTGATACTGGCAAGGACCGCATGAAGCCAAATGGCGTTGAAACCGTTTGCGGCGATATCTGCAAGTGCCTCATCTGTATAAATATTTACTGCTGTAAGTGTTTCATCTTTTGTGTTGTCCAAATACAAAGAGTTCAAACCGCCAAAACAGCTGTAAGGGGAACGCCAGATCTTGTACTGCATAAAAATCCTCCGCAAATTGAAAAAGGAGGCAGAAAAAACTTTTTCCTCCCCCCTTTATCTGTTATTTTTGATCTTTTTTATTTTTCACCGGAAACCTTATTCCCGGATTTTTCTTTTTCATCCGCAGCTCCTTTCAGGGCATCTGCTGCGATCTGTCCTCTGATCCGCGCCGCCATTTCCGGAGAAACACTCTGCATGAGAGCTTGGGCGATCTCGGCTTTCATCTGGCGGAAGGGGGGCAGCTTCAATCTGTCCACATCCATTCTATGAGTAAATTCCTTGTAAATGGATTCCGCGATCTTCAAATGCCCTTCCGCTGCAAGGTAATCGCCGTATCCCAGAAGAATACATGCCCGCACGATCAAACCGGAGATAAAATCCTGCGCCTGCTTGTAACCTGCCTGTTTTACTTCTTCTTCCCAGGATTTGATCACATAACGGTCAAAGGACATATATCTTGCCCCGTTGGTCTTGGAGAATTTTCTCAATTTATCAAAGTATTCTTTTGCCTTGGAATACTGACCGAAACTGTACATGGTGGCAATGGCACGGGACATGAAGTTCTCATAGGCATGACGGAAAGAGGGTACTTTTGGATTATCCTCTATCGCCTTGAGATAAGATTCCGATGCGGCATCTGCAACAGAAATATTCGGTACCAGCAGAAAATCCATGTTGGGTGTTTTGCCTACAAACAGCATTCTTCCGTTGGTAAAGATGACCTGCAGGGACTGGGTGATCATTCTGTGACAATCCATATCTGTCCGTTTGGGACTGTGCCGGATCCCCATATATGCCCAATAAATAGCAAAGGACTCCGGCAGGAACCAATCCAGTTCCCCGTATTTGCTGTTGACCTCGTGGATCACTCCCGGTTCAAGGGCAAACACATCTTTGAGCCATTTCACCCGGAGTGTGTTTTCCAGCATCCCTGCCTCCTCCGGCTTGAGCGCAGTTTTCAGACTTTCCGGGAAGATCCCGCCTGTTTGACGGAAATGCTGTGAGAGTGCCTCCACACTTGCAAAATTGTTCTTTTCCAGAATTTCATACAGGTTCGTATCCTTGGGCAATGCCCGGCGCAAAGCCCGGAAATCAGCAGGGGAATCCGCCAGTGCTTTCCAATCCGGATAATGCACCCCTGTGATCTTCAGCATACGCATGGCGATCTGATATTTATAATATCTCTGGGCATCATCCAGAATATTGCCCAGTTTGTGCTGATAGATCCACCCCAGTTCTTTGTAAAGAGTGGGATCGTTGGGATTGTAGGCAAGAGCCTCATGGTACAATTCGATCCCCTTGTTCACCCAGCGCCAGCGGTCTTCCGGCATACTGTATGTCACAGAAATATTGTATGCCATATTCCAGCCGAGATAAGCGGCTGTTGCAGTGGACTTCGGTTGAAGTTTCATGATCCAGGAGGCAAGCTGCACCATTTCAAAGTAATGCCCTTTTTCCTGCATATTGATGGCGCGGAGCCACAAAGCATCTGCAAGAAGTCCCCGGAATCCCCCCAGAGCCTGTGTGGAGAATGCCACAATAGGAGGGGCTCCATCTATAAATTGTTCATCAATGAGCTTGTTTTTTTTGATATTTTCATCCAGCATCTTCTGCACAAAGGTATTCCCGAGCAGCAGAAGCAGCCCTGCGATCAGAGCTGTAAGAAACATCGGCCGTCTGTTTTCCATAATCCGTCCATCCAATATTATTTACGCATAAGCAGTGCTGCTTCCCTGTTTCTGTAAAAGATCAGCCCCATCACGCAGAGAGGCAATCCTTTCAGCAGAACATTGAAGAAGAACAGTTGTGCCATATAAGAAAATTCGATCAATTCACCGCCGGACAACAGAGAGGAAAGGAAGAAATCCTGTATGGGGATCAGCAGGGATCCCAGTACCTGTCCTGTTGCACCCCCGATCTTATCCAGAATGTTCATGCTTTCATCCACTGTCGTTTCATCAATGGAGGAGATGATATATTTGGAAAAGAGACCGAGAAATATATATGCCAGAGAGATAAAGATCGCTGTCGGCATGGTCAGGAAAGATGATGCAAATGCCGTAACCACGCATAAGGCAAAAAGTCCCATGCCGGTGACCAGGACCATCCGGAAAAAGTTATTGGTAAAGGAGGCTTCCTTTATCATGATCCGGGGACTTTCTTTCACCTGGAAATGGACAGAGGGTCCCTGACCGGGTTCTGTAAGATTGTAGAATGTGATACTCCCTCTGCCGTTGTGGAACAAAGTTTGTCCTCCCTCCGCAACTCCCGGAATGGCAAACTCATGGAAAATACCCGAAAGCAGCTGCTCCGGCTGTTTTACCATGGGGATCGTGCGGTACTCTTTCACACGCTCTTTATCATTGTCATCCATAACCTTCTGGGTATAATCGATCTTCCATGCCCCGAAGGATTGTTTCTGATCCTTGGAATAAATATCTCCGGAATAGAATTTATATCTTATGAAAGCGATCCCATTGAAATTATCCGGTAAACCTTCATACTGCCAGGTACACTCGCTTCCGGGTTTTGCTTCCCCTTTACGGGCAAGCAGTTCCATTTTCACTGTTTCCACAAATTTTCTGCGGTCACTTCCTGTAAGTTCAGGCAACTGCTGACCGGTTGCGGCTGCTTCCCGGATCCTTTTGGCAAGTTCCTCTTTCACCTGGGCATTGATATCGCCTACCACAGGCAGGAAACTTCTTCTTCCGGTAAAGACCTCATTATTGATCTTGACAAGGTTCTGTTCCGCCTCCCGCAGATTTTTTGCTATGGATTCTTCCGTTTCCTTGATGGCGTTTCTGGCGATCAGACCTTTTTTCAATCTGTCCAGCTGCTCAAGTGCCACTTTTATTCTTGTCTTCTCCCGTTCTGTGATCTGATACTTTTTGTATTCGGCAAAACCATAGATCACCGCAGAGGCAATAAATAAAAGTATGATATGCAGGAAAAATACACCTGCAAATTTTCCCGCCCAGACGATCAGCCGGGAAATTGGTTTGACAAAAATAAGATGGATCTGGGCGTTTTCCATGTCTGTGCAGAATTCCGAACAGGTCATCCAGATAATGGATGTGAAAGAATGAATCCCACGATCCCCGTACTGTATTCCAGAAGGATCTGTACTTCCCCTGTGATCGTTCCGTCACCCTTGATGGTAAGAGGGATGACTACGGAACAGAAAAGCAGAAGACAAAGCAGAAAACGGAATACTTTTGAGCGTACCGCTGAACGGCAGGTCAATTTGGCTATTGCAAGAAATGAAGTCATGTTCTTCCTGTCCCGTTTGAATTATTCTTCTGCATCCTGTTTGTTTTCTTCCGTTTTGCCGGAAAGAAGAGAGGAAAGACGCTTGTTTGCTTCAGAAAGATCCCGTTTGGGAGTATCAGGAGTCTGTTCTTTTTTCTCCTGACTGTCACTCTTCAGGGAATCGACTTCCAGAGAGTGCAGACGGCTGGAATCAATGACAGGTTTTACTGCTTCCGCTTCCGGCTCTTTCTTTTCTGTTACTTCCTCTTTTACCTTCCCTGCGAGAGTATCCAGAAGCTCTTTCCCGGATACTTCCGGAACATCCTTCTGTCCGCTGGAAAGATAATCCGCGATCTGACCGCCGGCTCTTGCTCCGTAAGTTTCCACACTTTCCGACTGTGCTTTATTCACCACATCAAGGAAGAATTCCTCCAGAGACATTCTGGGATGTTCGATCTTGAACTCTTCCTCTTTGAGATTGCTGCGCAGAACAGCAAGGAGTTTTTCCATTGCCGCCGGCGGCAGATTGGGCGTTGTAATAGTGTTGGTGGACTGAATGGTCAGAAGTTCATTCAATGTGCCTTGCGCCCGGATCCTTCCGCCATACAGGATCACCACTCTGTCACAGACATCTTCAATATCACTCAAAAGATGACTGGTGACAATGACCGTCTTCCCCCGTTTCTTCAGCATGAGAATGAGATCTTTCACCTCACGGCATCCCAGCGGGTCAAGTCCGGAAGTGGGTTCGTCCAGAATCAGGAAGGACGGGTCATTGATCATTGCCTGTGCCAAACCGATACGGCGGATCATCCCTTTGGAAAATTCACCCACCGGACGGTCTTTTGCGTGTTCCAAACCTACCATTTCCAGAAGCTGGGAGGTGCGTTTTTCCCGTTCCGCAGCGGATAATCCGAACAATGAACCGAAGAAATCCAATGTCTCATAAGCTGTGAGATACTTATAGAGATAGGACTCTTCCGGAAGGTATCCGATGAGTTTTTTTGTATCTACATCCCGTGGGGATTTACCAAAAACCGAAAGCTGACCTGCTGTGGGATAAAGAAGCCCCAGAAGCATTTTCACCGTTGTGGATTTTCCGGAACCATTGGGGCCGAGAAGTCCCACGATTTCCCCTTCCTGAACTGTAAAATCAATATCGTTTACTGCTTTCGCTTTGGGTCTGTTCCAGAAATCCCGGAACTCTTTGGTAAGCCCGACGGCTTCCACCACAGTGCTTCTGGAAGTATTTTCTTCAAGAGTATCCTTTTTCAGCATTTCAGCCATGCTTTACTCCTTCTTTCTTAATTGTTCTGCGCTTTTGTACTGTCATTTGCCGACAATGCTCTCCGCCAGGACGCCTGATCCTGACGGGCATCTACACCGGCACGGAGCAGACGGGCACTGTTGAAGATGATAATAAGCGTACTTGCCGCATGGAGGATCGCCGCCGCAATGGGACCGAGAAGTCCGAAAACAGAAAGCACAATACCGGAAATCACAAAAAGAAGCCCGAATGCAAGGTTCTGATTGATGATGATATTGGATCTTTTTGAGAGGTTCACCAGCATGGGAATGCGCCGCAGATCATTCGTCATCAGGGCAATGGACGCACTGTTGATGGCAATGTCACTGCCGATGGCTCCCATGGCAATACCCAGATCACCGGCTGCAAGAGCGGGTGCGTCGTTCACACCATCTCCTACAAATGCCACCGGACTTGTCTTTTTCACTTCTTCAATAAAGGCTACTTTTCCTTCAGGGAGGCAATCGCCTTTGAATTCGTCAATATTGAGTTTTGCGGCAACCCCTTCCGCCACATCGCTTCTGTCACCTGTGACCATGCAGCAGCGTTTGATGCCGATCTCCTTCAATTCTTTCACTGCCTGGGCAGATTCCTGACGGATCTTATCTCTGAAGCCGATCCAGCCCTTCAAAACCCCTTCACTGGCAACAAAGACCACGCTCATGCCGCTGCTT
Source organism: Lentisphaeria bacterium (assembly GCA_017504325.1). Lineage (GTDB taxonomy): Bacteria > Verrucomicrobiota > Lentisphaeria > Victivallales > UBA1829 > RGIG5327. Next base: position 6,892 of record JAFVRL010000339.1, read on the forward strand.
TCCTCCTCTTTGGTGGAGGGCAGACTGATCCCCTGTTTTGCCAGCCAGATGGCACGGCCCACAAAACATTTTTTTCCATCAACGACACCTTCCACACCGGTACCGGGGGTTTCTTTAAAGTCTGTTACATCCTGTGCCTCGATCCCCACTTCTTTTGCCAGTTTCTGGATCGCCACAGCTGTGGGATGGTTACTGTGTGCTTCCAGTGTCGCTGCTACAAGCAGAAGTTCCGCAGGTTCCACGCCGTCGGCAGGGGCAAGTTTCGCCACGGAAAGCTCACCTTCTGTCAGAGTGCCTGTTTTGTCAAATACAAAAACTTTGATCTTGGAGGCAAGTTCCAAGTGACTGATATTCTTGATGAGGATCCCCAGTCTTGCCGCTGCCGCAACTGCCGCCACGACTGTTGTGGGGGTCGCAAGCACCACCGCACAGGGACAGGCGATGACCAGCAGAGTGATCACCCGATCCATCTGACCGCCGGAAAGCCACCAGGTGATGATGGCAAGCATCAGGATGAGAGGCGTATAATACGCAGCATATTTGTCAATGATACGCACAATGGGGGTCTTGCTTTTTTCTGCGGCAAGGATCATATCCTGCACTTTGCCCAGTGTGGTATCCGCACCCAGACGGGTGACTTTGATATCCATACTTCCGGAAAGGTTCTGGGTCCCGGCGTAGATCTCATCATCCACATTTTTATCCACAGGCAGAGATTCCCCTGTGATGGATGCCTGATTGACCGCACTCTGACCTTTTACAACGATACCGTCCACAGGGAAGTTTTCACCGGGGCGTACATTGATGATGTCTCCCAGAGCAAGTTCTGAAACATCCACTTCCGTACCGTCAGGTCTTCTTGCCGTATGGGGCGTAAGGCGGATGAGTTCTTCAATGGAACGCTGGGCTCCGCTTGCTGTATGGGTTTCAATGATGATCGTTACCAGCAGGAAGAAGGCAATGATCCCGGCTGTCCGGAAATCCCCGGAGATGAATGCCGCGAGGATCGCCAGTGCTACAAGTTCGTTCATGTGTACTCTGCCTTCCGCAAGGTCTTTGATGGCTGTCCAGATAATAGGCAGAGCCAGTACCGCCGCACCGGTAAAGGCGCAGAGTTCAGCAGAGAAGGTATAAGTATTCTGGAAGATCCAGAGCAGAAGGTAGGAGTTGAGGATCAGGAATCCTCCGAAAACAGCCCAGGTGATCCTTGCCATGGATCTGCCGTGGCCGGCTCCTTCCCCCATGGGGGCACCGCAGGAAATACAATATTCTGCGCCTTCATGTTTGTGTCCGTGGCTGTGATCGTGACCGCAGCAGGAGGAGGAATGTTTTTCCCCTTCATGCTTGTGATCGTGTCCGCAGCAGCAGGAGGAATGTTCCGTATGTGACTTTTCTTTTTCGCTCATTTTGCTTCCCCTTCCTTGTTTTCCCCGTTGTTGCTTACTGCAGGTTCCGGATTCAGACGGATACGCACTTCCTGTTTTGCTCCGGGATTGAGTCCCACAAGGAATTTATCCTTGACTTTGGAAAGTGCATCTCCCAGTGTAATGGAATAGAGAGAGACCATTACCGCTTCCGGATTGCGTCTGTATTCTTTGAGGATGCTTGTAAAATACTTATTATCTGCCATGACTTCAGCAACGATGCGTTTCCTGTATGCCTCCGCATCCGCCTTGATATTTTCCGCCTGACTCTTTGCCTGATTTTCCGCTTCAATGGCATAGCCCCTTGCCGCTTCGATTTCGGTAGTTGCCTGTGTTCCGGCACTCATGGCTTCATCAAAGGCTTCGATGGTCTGTACCGGGGGGCGTTTCACCGGAAGTGCAAGACTTTCCACGGTGATACCGATATTCATTGCTGCAAGCTCTTTCTCCAGACGCGCCTGTACGGCATTGATGTAATCGGTTGTACGGTCATAGAGAATATCACGGATCTGCCAGGTGGCAGTCTCTTTGAGAATACACTCATCAAGAGTATTCTGAAGAAGGGTGGCAGCCCCCCTGGTCCCCAGTTTTTCACCATTTTCTCCGATGACCACATCATCCGGTCCCAGAACCTTTTCAGGGGTGAGCCATTTTTCGTAATACAGATCCGGTTTGGTCACACGGTAGACCATTTCCCATTCTGTGTGAAGAACGCAATTATCCCCTGTAACAAGATAACCGTCCCTGCCGGTGGCAAGCGGTTTGGCTTCCGCGGATTCTCCGGCACGCTTGAAAAGAGAGAGACGGTCGGCAGGCATGAATGTAAAGGAACGGATGGTCTGGTTTGTCTTGGGAATACTGATAATGGTATTCACCGGATAGGGGAACACCCAGTACCAGCCTTCTGTATATACTTTGCCTGTATATTTACCGAATTGGAGACGCAGTACGGATTCTTTGGTGGAATCCACAATGAAAAGTCCGCCAAGGGTAAAGAAATAGATCAGCATCAGAATGATGATGCCCGTAAGGAGCCGGAAGGCAACTTTCAACATTTTCGACAGAGCGTTGATCCCCTGCGAAAACTGACCGCCTTCTCCGGCATCGGTCATTATTTTTTTGTTTTCTTCATTCATAAGACTTCTCCCGGAAGATTATTTGCCGCTTTTACCGGCGGGGACTTTGGAGGTTTCTTTAAGGGAACCAAGCTGCAGCTTAAAGAAGTCAAAGGGGGTTGTATTGGTATCCAGTACCAGAGTTGTCTTTGTGCCGAGGATACGCTTCAGAGATTCCATTTTGCGGATGAAGGCGGCAAGTTCGGGATTTTCGCTGAATACTTTCAGATATTCGGCAGCTTTTGCATCCCCTTCCGCCATAATGCGTTTTGCCTCTGCTTCCGCATTGGTGATGGCGGCGCGTTTTTTGGTATTGGCATCTGTCTTGATTTTTTCAGCTTCAGTTTTACCCCGTTCACGGTCTCTGGCAGCGGCGGTCTTACGCTCTTCCTTCATGCTTTGAACGATGGCACTTGTGATCTTATCCGGCACATTGATGGTACGGATCCCCACTTTATAGACTTTCAGACCGTAACGCTCCATCACATCAGGAGCGATCATATCAAACATCTCTTTTTCGATTTCGGTAAGTTTCATCTTTTTGGGATCGGTATTGATCATCTGGTCAAATTTATATTTACCGATGACTGCACCTTTGGCAGACTGCATACGGATCCCCAGATACTCTTCGGCAGCATTGATGTTTTTTGCTGCATTTTTGAATTTTTTGAGATCGTCGATTTTATAGATGGTATAGATCCCCACGACCACATTTTTTGCATCAGAGGTCATGATCTCCTCCTGACTTCCGGCGATGCCGTTGAAACATCTCTGACGGATGTCATAACGGACGATCTCCTGAACAGGAGGGGGAAGGCGCAAGTGGAGTCCGGGACCTTTTTCCGCAGTGATCTTACCCATGGTAATGACCAGTGCCCGTTCATTTTCCTGAACCTGGAATGAGATGATAGCGGCAAGAAATACTGCTGCAACGATAAGACCCAGAAGGATCGTGGACCAGAAAACCGGTACTTTAGAGACTTTGTTGTTGTCGTTTGACATGTTGTGTTTCTCCATATTTTATTTTTTTTTGTTATTTACCGAATTTGGAGACCTCTCCGGAATTCAGGAGGTCAAGACGGGCGGTTTCTTCCAGATTGAGTTCGTAGATCTGGGAGGGAATGCTGGAAGATATGATGAGTTTGCGCAGCTCTTTACAGTCATTTTCAAGGAAGTCAAGGTAGGTACGCAATTTGAAGAGATCCGGCTGCTGTTTGTAGGCAGTAAGCTGCCTCTGGAAACGGAAGGCATCAGCTTCCGCCTCTGTGCGTACTCCGAAACTGTCCGCCTGCGCCGTACTGACGATCTTGAGAGATTCGATCTCCCCTTCCGCAACGGTCTTGGCGGCTTCCCCTTCCGCTATATAAATGGTTTTCTTGGCTTCTTCTTTAGCCGCAAGCACATCCTGGAAAGCCGGGACAACTTCTTTCACAGGAGGATGGGCATCATTCATATTCACATTGGTGATCAGGATACCGGCATCAAGCTGATCCAGAGACTTCTGGATGCGTTTACGCAGCTCTTCCATGATATCTGTACGGGCGGACGAGAGGTCTTTCATGAAGTCGGTACTTGCAAAATATCTTGTCGCTTCCTGTGTACTGATGTCAATAAGAAGAGCCCGGATGCTTTCAAAATTGAATACATACTCATAAAGTTTTTCTTTTTTGACTTTGTAATGTACCGGCAGAGTGACCTCCAGGATGGAGACAGCCTTTGCCATTTCATTCTGTTCTCCGCCTTTTACTGTACCTGCAACGGCATCATTGGCTACAAGATAGCCTTTGTCCGAGTCTTTGCCGTGTTCACTTGTCCAGAGAAGAAGACCGGGTTTGACCTCATGTCCGTCTTTCTCGAATTTCGCCCCGACAAAAACTTCATTTACTGTTTCCACATTTACTGTAATGATCTTTTCCAGAGGATAAGGCAGCTTGAAATAGACTCCGGGGGTGAGGGGAGCCTGTTTATTGCTGACCGCACCGAGAACAGATCTCAATGCAAGCTCTCCGGGACGCACCTCTGCAATGATGGTAGAGATCCAGAACAGGATCGCCCACACAAGAAGTGCCGGAAGCAGTGCCCGGGAAATAAAACCGTAGATCCAGGTTTTGGAAACTTTGAAACCGAACTGATAATCCAGGGAATCCGCAAGATTGCGCATGACTCCGCCGGGTTCCGTAAAGAACGCCAGAAGATGACTTTCATATTCCGGACGCATCTCCACTTTGGCTCTGGGACGGTAGAATTCACTGATGAAATTGATCACAAGTTCCGCTGCCAGAAGAATAAGTGCAAAAAATACGATTTTAGAGAGTACATCATCAAAATGTCCTTTCCCTGTCTGGACAAGCAGAGCGGAAACAAGAGAACAGATCATTATTGTTCCTCCCGCCATCAGCCATGCCCCCACCGGACGCAGCCAGCGGAATTCCACTACATGGGACTGACCGGAAAGAAAGATACCGCCAAGCATGGTGAAAGAAAGAGTCAAAGCACAGACAAAAGCAAGTGTCATGGGCTGTTTGGGAAGTCCTTTGGAAAGTTTTATCGCTTCGGCAGCATTAAACAGAGACCCGCGCCAGATATAAACAAGTGCCAGAACCATAAAGATAAAAGCAATGACAG
>JAFVRL010000340.1 GCA_017504325.1 Lentisphaeria bacterium
GTGTATTCTTGCAGCATGGGATGAGCCCGTACTTACCATTTACATTACCCGTCACGCACAGCGCGGTCCCCGGAGCAAGTGGGCGGAGGCTGACAGGAATAAACAGATGGTGGGGGAATTTCTTGATGGAAAATATCAGCCGCCTTCCGGGGATTCTATTACTCCCCTGGGGGTGAAACAGTGTGAACTGCTTGGGGCATATCTTAAAAAACTCAATTTCAAGGGCAAAGTTTATTCCTCCCCCAATTTCCGTGCCATGCAGACGGCGGTAGTCACCACCAATGCCATTGATCCCAAAATCCAGATCATCCCGGAACCCGGTTTGCAAAGCGGCGGCAACAGAAAAAAGCCTGCCAAAGGGATGAGCTGTGCTGAATTGCAGAAGCGTTTTCCCAATAAGGTCGTTTCTGTGGAGATGCCGGAAAAATGGCTTCTTGCGGGGGAATTTACTGCGGAAGACCGGAATAAACGCATGGATAAATTCTTCAATGAACTTCTGAAGAAAGAACCCAAAGGGGAGGTGCTTCTTGTGGGTCACTCCTCTACGATCCCCTCTCTTCTGGGGGTATTGAATAAAAGGATCGTGGACAGAAGACTCCATGTCAACGCTTATTATGTATGGAATTGCTGTCTGCATATTTTCAAACTGGATAAAAACGGGAAAGTTGTGTTTTCTTCTGTGGAAAACTATAATTATCTGCCGGAAGAGATGCGTACACAGAATTTCGGCAAACCCAATTCCAGAATCAAACCCCGCAACAATTTTGTTCTGCCTGCAAAAGGGGCTGCTTCCGCTGTACCTGCCACTTCTGTAAAAATGAGTCCGGCAGTTTCTGCTGCTTCTGCGGCAAAAAGCACTCCCAAACTGGGCAATGTATTGAAGAACGGGGATTTTTCTCTTCTTTCCAAAGTTACTGCAAGAAATCTGCGTCCTCTGAAAAACTGGGAACTTAAAGGAACGCTTTTCCCTGCTCCATGGGAGCTTATGAATGGAGGAAGCAAGGCCGCCAAGGGTAAAGTGGAAATCAAAGAAAAGGCTCTTGACGGGAAAAATGTTCTGTGTGTGGAAGGCAGTTATGTAAGACTTTGCCAGGATATTGCCGGAACGGGAGTAACCTCCTATACTTTCAGCTGTAAAGCCAAAGGCAACTGCAAACTGGAAGGCGTTATGTATTTTCAGGGAAAAAATGCTGCTTCCGCACCGGTAACTCTTACCGATGAGTGGAAAGAAATCAAAATGACTTTCACTGTTCCTGCGGAAGCAAAGTACCGCGTATTGAGTATCCGTCTTGCCGGAAGCAACGCCAAAGCGGAATTTGCCGACTGCAAATTTATTGCTGAAAAATAAAATTTTACAATCAAATCCCTTCTGAATATGCCGGAAAAGGTCAAAATTTTCCGGCAGGGGGTTTTTGTGTCCTGGTTTTTTAATAAAAGGAGTTTTTTAATGAAAAAAATATCTTCTCTTATTCTCTTATTCTTTATGACATCCTCTCTTCTTCATGCTTTTCCCCTGACTGCTTCCAAAGCATTGAAGAAAGATAAGGAAGGGTTTCTCTCCTTTGATAAAACTCTTTCTTCCAGAGATGTTTATGCGTATGAATTGATGCCGCCTATGCCGGAAAGACCCATGGAAGTATTGATCCGCCCCAAAGCCTCCACCCGTATCCGTTTTGTTTTTGAAGGCGGGGAGGTTTTCAATATGCATCTGGAGTGCGGTTCATTACGGGCGAAGATCCCCGCAGATAAACGCAAAAAGATTGCTGCAAAAAATCTTGTTCTGCCGGATGCGGTCATCAATTTAAGGCTTGAGCCGTATCAGCATCCTTTTACACCTGAATTCGTTACGCAGTTTTTTGTGAAACCGGATGTCAGGAATATGCCGCCGGAAGAGGTGGCAAAACTGGATCTTGCCAAACTCCCCAAAGCCTCTGCACATACATTGAAATTTACGGTAAAACTCAAAGACGGCAGAAGTCACCTTTATCTTGACGGCTCTTTTGCCGGAGTGCTTCCCTTTGGTCGATTGCAGTTGTGTCAGGTCTATCTCCGTGGAAAGGAATCCATTAAGGAGATCACACAGGAAAAGAACCCTATCGGAGCAGATTCCCTTTATGAGAAAGTGGATCTTGCCCACAGGGCTTCTTCCGATCTTCCTGTAAAGGTAAAATTTGATAAGGAACTGCCTTCCTTCATCTCCGGAAACATAACACACGCTCTGGATCTGAGAAAATGCAGAAGTGTCAACTGGATCTCCAAAGGCGGTTATGTGGAAAGTGATCGTACCCGTAATGCTTTTGATGGATTTTCCACCTCAAAACTTTTCAGTATCCCCCTTGCCCAGTATAACCGGGCATATATCCTGTGTGCGCCCCTTCCCGTGAAGGATGTCAAAACTTCTGAACAGGCATTCTCCCTGCGGATGACAAGATATGCCCCCTTTGCCCGTTCCATGGTACAGATGCCGGGAGCGTATGTGGATTTTACCAGAAATGCCCCCAATGTGCAAAAGGTAGGTACGGCAGAAGTCAAACTGGAGGGTAAAGAAGTTCAAATACCCCTTTATCTTGCGGAAGTTGCCATTGACCATAATGCTCTTCATAATATTCTTTTTTACAATACGACAGCCGTTCTTCCTTTCCACAACTATCTGGATGTGGAGTTCCAGGAGGGGAAAGAACCCCGCAGAGTGAAGGACAGAAACCGGAAAGGAGCTTCCGCTGCCATCTTTGCCCTGACTCTTGAAAAAACACCTGTCACATTGCAGGAGGTGCAGAAAAGTGCCGGAAATATCTTTGAAGGAGATGAACCTTTCCATATCGGGCTTACCGGGACTGCGGATAAGGCGGGGGAATATCTTTTGAAATATGATGTTTATACCCTTGAAGGAAAAAAGATCCTTTCCAAATCCCGGAAGGAAACTTTTGCACAGGGGGAAAAGAGAGATATTTCCATTGTGGAAAAACTGGATGAAAAAGGGTATTTTGAGTTAAAAGCAGCTCTTTATGATGCTTCAGGAAAAGTGATTGCAGAAAGAAATACTGCTTTTGTGATGCTTCAGGAAAATACCAGAAAAGCAACGCAGGAGGAAAGTCCCTTTATGCAATGGCTTTCCGGAAGGGTAAGTGCTGTTCCCATGTATAAGAAATTGGGAATATTGAACTTTACAGCCTCTTACACCATACCGGAAAAGGATGTCCCTGGGTTCCGTCTTGTGCAGTTTCCCGACCTTATCCGTTCCATCTATCCGGATAATAAAGTCATCAATGCCGATGAAAAAGCATGGCAGAAAATGGATAATGACCTTCTTTTTGTGCTTGGACAGTATGTGAAAAAATTTCCAGGTACAAAAAGGATCCTGCTCTA
>JAFVRL010000341.1 GCA_017504325.1 Lentisphaeria bacterium
ATGCCTGGGAAAGAGTCTGCATTATGGAAAGCAATCAGGAAGGGGAAAGCAAATGAATTACACCAATAAATACAATATTCCGGAACACATTTGTTCCTGGCTTGCGGCGGATGAGTATGATTACCTGCCCGGAGTGTATTCAGCAACAACATTGATCTCTCCGGCAAGAGCATTTATCCTGAAAAAGAGAAATGCTGAAAATCTCACCATGGATTATTCTGACTTTATCAAAATGCGCATGGGAACTGCCATCCATGACAGTCTGGAAAAGATCGGAGTATATGCTGATGGAGATTTCAAGGAAAAGCGTTTCTTTGCAGAGATCATGGGATGTCAGATCTCCGGAAAGATGGATGCCGTTCTTGGCGGAGTGATCCGGGACAATAAGTCCACTTCTGTCTGGAAGTATGTGAAAAAAGAATTTGATGACTATATCAAACAGCTTTCCATATACCGGTGGATCCTTTACCGTAACGGGATCAATACAGAGCAGTATGCTTTTATTGATTTCTTTTTCACCGACTGGAAAAAATCTGATGCAGAAAAATCTTCTGATTATCCGCAGATCCCTTATCAGGAACAGAAAATAGATCTTCTTTCTCTGGAAGCAACGGAAGAATTGATCTGTGACAGATTGGAAGAATTTACCTTTGCGGAAAGTGTTCTGCCTGAATGTACTGCCGAAGAATTGTGGCAGAGGGATGAATGTTGGGCAGTTTTCACCAAAGAAGGACAGGCAAGGGCAAAGAAATTGTGTAAAACAGAAGAAGAGGCAAAAGAGTATGCTTCAGCCAATGGCTGCAAGCATATTGAGCATCGTCCCGGCAAGGCTGTCCGTTGCGGATATTGTTCCGCCGCACCTTTCTGCGACCAGTGCAAAGAAATGCAGAAGAAAGGTTTGGTGGATCTTGAATAAACAACTCTTTTATGCAACGGTGGAAAATGATCTTTCTTTGAAGTTCCTGAATATTGCAACGGTTAAAAATCACCTGTTGAAATTGAAAGGGAAAACAGTGCAGATCACCATTGAGGAACGGAAGAAGAGAAGGAGCAATCCGCAAAACGCCTACTATCACGGTGTTGTGTTGAAATATATTGCTGATTTCTGCGGGTATCGGGGAGAAGATGAGATCAACGGGATCCATGAAGAATTAAAACGCAGATTTCTGCCTAAAGTCGGCAATTTGAGTATTGTAAAATCCACATCCACATTGAATACGGAAGAATTTTCCACTTATGTCGAAAATGTACGGATGTGGGCAGCTGAAGAATTAGGGATCTATATTCCGGATCCCAATGAAGTAGAGGCATAAATGGCTGAAAAAATCTATGTAGGAAAAGCCCGTTACATCACTTTCCGTGACGGCGGGGAAAAGTGCCGGATTTGGCTTACACCGGATGGAGTGGAAGATATCAACCGCAATGTGGATAACAAAGGGGGGATCAATCTTGTCATGGTGGAAATGCGGGATCCGGACAGAGCCGGCAACACCCATACCCTCTACGTCGATGATTGGAAGCCGGATGGCGGACAGAGAAGAAGTCATGCCCCGGCAGCCAGACGGGAAAATGCCGGACAATACCGGAGATCGGAAAGACCGGCATATCAGGAACGACAGGAAAGGGGTCAGGAAGCACCGCCAAGAGGGAGTAACAGTCAGACCCGGGATGATGGAGGATTCGGGGCTTATAGTGGCAATGATGGCCATAAATACAGCCATGAAGACTGTTATCCGGAAGGACAGCCCCCGTCTGATGGGCCGATGATGCCTCCGGAAGATAATACTGAAAACTCTCTTTATGATGACATCCCGTTTTGATAAACAGAAAAAAAGAAAGGAAAAATTACCATGAACAAAAATATTCAGATCGCCCTGTTACAGAAAGTTTGCCAGACCTTCAACCTTGCATTGAGTGAAGTTATCGAAAAGATCGCCGTTATGCTGGAAGATGCGGCAGAAACCAATGAAGGGGACAGTAATCAAGTCTCCTGTGCCCAGATGACACTTTCCCCGAAAATTCTTATCCAGTATGCCACGCCGGCATCTTTCAACATTGAAGTCAGAGTACCGGCAAAACGGATCGAGACGGTTTGCGGAGAAAGTTCAGACTCTTTCCAGTTGGATGCAAACGGGGAAGAAGTCGCCGACGGTCAGGAAGATCTGCCGGGAATGGAAGAAAATGAATAAACCGGAAAAGGAGGGGGGCAACCCCCTCCGGAGGTCTTGAAAATGACAGATTTGGAAAAACAGGTTCTGGAACTTCTGAAAGAGAAGCCCCTGATGATGCAGGAGATGGCGGATCTTCTCCATGTGGAAAAGTCTTTTCTTTACCAGAACGCTCTCAAACAGCTCCTTGGATCCGGCAAATGTTCCAAAATGGAAAAAAGCGGGTCAACTTTCTATGGTCTTTCGTGGGCGCGTTATATATTAGGGGATGCGGACACGTCACGTGACGCGTTTAAAGACAACTTCTCCATTAATAATATATATTTCAATAAAACACTGTGTTTAAATAAAGAACAGTGTTTAAATACTAACACGGTGTTAGATAACAGAACAGTGTTAGATACTAACACAGTGTTAGATAACAGAACAGTGTTAGATACTAACACCGATACAGGTGTCCTGCGCGGGAACCAATATCCCATTGATCCGGAAGAAGTGGTGATAGCTGCGAAAGAAGGCGGTTATATCATGTCCATGAAAGAGGCGGCAAAATTCTTTGCTGTTTATGCCGCTATAGGGTGGATCGACCGCAATGGATTTCCCATCCGTTCCTAGCGTGCTTTGCTTCCGGTATGGCAGCTCAATCAGACTCCGGAACAGCTTGCCAATGCCCGGAAAGAGCATGAACGGCGGGTACAGGGATTGCCCCCCATTGATCCGGAAGAAAAGGAATTTGAGTATTATTTCGATGCCCAGGGGCGGAAATGGAGAAAGAGACCGGATGAAAGTGAATGGGAACACGTCCCGGAAATGATTACATTTGCCGATGGCAGCACCATGCAGAAAGGGGTGCTGTGATGGCTTCTTTCAGAGATTTCGGCATTGATCTTCCGGATCATTTCCCCGGCGACAGAAAAGTCATCTGCCCCAG
>JAFVRL010000342.1 GCA_017504325.1 Lentisphaeria bacterium
ATGTGCTTCTGTCATAGGATGCAGCACATTTTCCCCGATTTTCACGATGAGACCGTTTTCCCCTTCAACAGGAAACGGCACATGCTTTTCCGTTTTGGTGTCTGCGGTCTTTGCTTCCAGTTCCTCCATCGGTTCCGTACAGCATACCACACACTGGGTGCAACCCTGATCGCTTACAGTTTCCACGGTAAGTCCGCAGCTGGCGCATCTCATGATCGTGTTTTTTTTCATGTTTCCCCCTTTTCATGTAAAACCACGACTTCCGCACCGGGATCTCCATGACCCCGGATCAGTCAAACGGAAATCTCTCCGGTCATAAAAATAACACAGGAAAATGAAAAAGCAAATAAAAAAAACTGAAAATAATGAATTTTTATCTTTGCTGCATACTGTCTGCCGGATCATACAAAGGGAATTTATCTTTGAAAAGATGTTTTTTTTCCGGTCTGACGATAAGAAATACCCAGTAACACTCCTCCGGGTGCGCCCATGCTCCGGCACGCTCATTGAGTGAAGAGTACAATAAATACATATTTTCCGCCTGTTTGGAAGGCAGATCATAGATCATGCTTACATACAGAGCATGATCCTCATTTGCCGGAAGATGTTTCAAAACCGTTTCCGGGATCCGGGAAAGATCCGGGGACCGCAAAGAGATCCAGGGGGAAAATGTGATATACTTTTCCATACTCAGGGAAAAAATCTTTTTGTGCTGTAAGGAAGCAAATACCGGAGTATAATATGCCGGTGCCGTACAGTACACAGTGGAAGAAGGGAGGTTTTTATTGATAAAATCTGCGGTGTATTTCCCATGGGAAAAATCATAAAGGATCTCATTACGGAAAGCAGATACTGATCTGGCAAGTAAAAATACTGCACTCCAGAGGATAAAAATGAAAAACAATACCGTTACTGATTTTTCCGGAAGTTTTTTATTTACAAGCGCATTTCCTCTTCCGGCAATCAGGAAGGCGGCAACTCCCCCGGCCGGGAAAAAAGCGGCATGTCTCATGCTGTCAAAGCCTCCCAGCACAAAAGCAACATAAGTAAACAGGGAAGAAAATACAAAAATAAAAACTCCTTCCCTGCTGTGCCGTAATTGAAATATTGTCAGAAAAAATAAAAGGATCATTATAACAGGGGACATGCCAAACAGGGAGCTGATTATTGAAAATGGTCTCCACAACCGCTGTAATATATCATTATCAACAGGACTTACTGCATGTTCTATAGGATGCGGTACGGAAAAAGAACCGGAAGAAAATCCGCAGACCAGAATCAGATCCAGTACTATTGCAGAAAAAACGATGATAACTGAAAGGATGAATTTTCTGCTTTTCAAACGGTTCTGCGTTATTGCCTGAAAAAAAATACATATACACAATCCTGATACGATCCCGGCAAAAAAGGGATCACACAATAAACACAAAGCCAGTAAAAATGCCGTAAAAACCGGTCTTTCCCACAACTTTTTCCATAGGAGAAGGACAATGGTCAAAAGTAAAAATCCTATGGTATAATTCCTTGCAATGACCGAAAATTCAAAAAACAGGGGAAAAGAAAAAACAAGAACAGATCTTGTCAGCAATCTGAACGGGAATTTTTCCAGTATAAGCCAGACAAGAACAAGGGCAAGTATCCAATGGATGATGTTCACCCCATATACAGGTATTCCCGGTTTTACAAAGGGTAAGATCAGTAAATACCATACAGGAAAGTGGACTTCCCGGTGCAGTTGTGCAAATAATTGCGGCAGAGAAAGATCCCGGACGATAAGAAATCCCTGTGCCTCATCCCGCCAGGTCTCATGAAAAAATACCATGAGGAAAGTAAGAAGTGCATATATGATAAACAGAACCGTTTCCGGTTTTTTCAGGAAATCCCCCTCCCTTTTTGCCGGTCCGGCAGGATCATATTTTTCAAAAAACTGTAAAATTTTCTCCCGGATTTTCCACCTGTTCTGCTCCTGTTCCATGACAAAAGATCCTGTTTATTCGTTTTCGGCTCTGGCACGGCGTGTCATAAGTTCTGTAACAGCGTCCTCCGGTGCTTTGCCTTTATAGATCACATCATAGACCGCATTGACGATGGGGGTATCCACACCGCATTTCCAGGCAAGATCTCTTGCGGATTTAGCGGTTTTCACCCCTTCTGCCACTGTCATACCCATTTCAGAAGTGATCTCATCTATCTTTCTGCCTTTCCCCAGCTCCTCCCCCACATATCTGTTGCGGGAGTGTTTGCTTGTGCATGTCACAATAAGGTCGCCGATACCGGAAAGTCCGGCAAATGTACGCTCATCTCCGCCGAGAGAAATTCCCAGACGGGTCATTTCCGCAATGGCTCTTGTCATAAGAGCAGCTTTCGGATTGTCACCCAATCCCATTCCGTCAATGATCCCGGCGGCAACCGCATACACATTCTTCAATGCTCCGCCAAGTTCCACACCGGTAAGATCGGAAGATGTATAGATACGGAAATAAGGATTCATAAAAGTATCTCTTGCTTTTATGGCAAGATCCTGATCTGCGGAAGCAAGCGTCACAAGAGTGGGCATCTTCCGGGATACCTCTTCGGCATGACTGGGACCGGAAATGGCACAATACTGCAGATCTTTCCCCAGGATCTCCTTACAGATACCGCTCATGGAAAGGAGAGAATCCACCTCGATCCCCTTGGCAATATTGACCAGTGCGTGTCTTCCGGGATCAAAACATCCTTTGAGTTTTTCCAGAGTTCCCCGCATATACTGGGAGGGGGAGGCAAGAACCAGAAGTTCCGCATTTTCCACTGCATTTTCCATATTTTCTTCAAAAAGGATGTTTTCCGGCAGAGTCACGCCTTTGAGAAACTTATTTTCCCTTTTCTCCCGGATCTCCCGGATGTTTTCAGGAAAGGGACCCCAGAGGATCGTATTTTTCTTATTTCCGGCAAGCACCATAGCCAGAGCTGTTCCCCAGGCACCGTCCCCCAATACTGTCACATTCTGAAAAGAGTCCATTTTATTTTTCCTCCCCGGCTGTTTCTTCTTTTTTCTTTACGAATCTGCTTTCCGTACCGTTGAGCAGGCGTTTGATATTGGAAATATGTTTGACAATGGCAAGCACTCCCAGAAGAATGAACAACCCCAATTCCACATTCGTACAGTTCCAGAGTCCCAGTTTTGCTGCTCCCCAGGCAAAAAAGGGCAGACCTGCCGCCGCGAAAATACTTGCAAGGGATACATAACGGAAAGCAAAGAAAAGTGCCGCCCATACGATCCCCGCCGCAAGAAGAGCAGGCGGATTCAGCGCAAGAACAGCTCCTGCCGCCGTGGAGATACCTTTACCGCCTTTGAATTTAAGCCATACAGGGAAAATGTGTCCGGCAACTGCACTGAATGCGGCAAGAGAAGGGAGCAGTCCCCAGGGATCAGCAAAAATTTCCTTTCTGCACAGAAAAGCGACAAGAGCCACAGGAACAGCACTTTTCAGAAAATCACACAGAAAACATAATTTTCCCCACCATTTGCCTACGATCCTTGTTACATTGGTGGCACCGATATTTCCGCTTCCGTGTTCCCGTATATCAATACCTTTGGATTTTCCTATGAGAAAACCGGAAGGGATGCTTCCTGCAAGATAAGAAAGGATGAGCGTTGCGGCAACGGAAAGTGCCGGAAGATTGTTTTCCACAAAAGTCGTCATATTTTCTCCTTTTCTGATTTGTCTTTTTACTCCGGAGGGCTATATTTATAAAGTTTATCCGTACAAAACAGCAAAAAATAAAACCGGGTCTATATATTATGCCTCAAAAATCTGATTTTTCAAGTAAAAACACGAAAACTTTATCCTCTTCCCCCTCAAAATTGATCATCGGTTCCGCATCCGGCAGTGCGGATATCCTTTACGGCAGCGGGTTTCACGCGGAAGACGATTTTATCTATTTTGAACACAACGGCAGAAAAGGTATTGTGGTATCTTCTCTGGAATATTCCCGCGCTCTGGAACAGGCAAAAAAGGGTGTGGAAGTTTTGGAGTATTCCTCTCTTATGAGTAAAAATGATGTAGTGAAAGGTCTTCCCGGAGAAGTTGCCCTTTCCCGTTTCCTTCAGGTGAAAGAGTGGACAGTTCCGGCGTCTTTTCCCTTCGGCAAAGCTTTGAATCTGGCGAAAGACGGTATCGGGATCCGGTGTGCTGAAGGGGGATTTTTCCCGGAACGGGAAGTGAAAACAGAAGAAGAGATCTCCTGTATCCGGAAAAGTGTTCATGCCGTGGAAGAGATCATGCAGGATCTGCGGAATATGATCCGGGAATCCAAAGTGGATGCACAGGGTTTTCTGGTACTGGCGGGAAAAGTCCTGACAAGTGAATTTCTCCGGCGGGAACTGGAGAGCAATTTCAAAAGGATCGGTTTTACAGCAAATCATACCATTATTGCCTGCGGGAAGGATGCTGCCGCACCCCACAATACCGGTAACGGACCGCTGCGGGCAAATGAGACCATTGTAGCGGATATATTCCCCAGGGATGATGAAAGCGGATACTGGGGGGATATGACCCGTACTTTTGTGAAGGGGAAAGCTCCTCTTCAGGTGAAAAAAGCCTATGAGGCAGTTCTGGGAGCTTCTGAAGCTGCTTTCAAAGTATTGCGGGCGGGGGCGACCGGAGCGGGAGTCCATGCGGTTGCTGCGGAATACCTGAAAAGTGCCGGTTTTGTTACCGGTAAGGATGAAAACGGACTCCCTTGCGGCTTTTTCCATGGTCTCGGACACGGGGTGGGGCTGGAGATCCATGAAGGTCCGCGTCTTTCCCCCTCCGATCCCAGAAAACTTGCTGCAGGGAATGTGGTAAGTGTGGAACCCGGG
>JAFVRL010000343.1 GCA_017504325.1 Lentisphaeria bacterium
CTGCACCGTTGAGAAGGTGTGCATTGGGTGTCGTTGTGGGAGATGGGGCTGCTGAATTGGATAAGGTGGCGGACTTCCGGACGAAAGCAAAAGGCGGTCAGGGTGCGATCCGTGAAGCAATAGAGATCATATTGAAAGAGCAGGGAAAATGGGAAAAAGTGCTGGAGGAGTATCTGTAATATGGATATATACAGTCGGATGAGAATCATATACGGAAGGATCCTTTCTGCTGTCCTTTGCCTGATGTTTGCGGGAGTCCTTTCCGGCAGGGATGATACAGGAGCGCAGGCATCCATCACCGGATTTGCCTTGCCCCAGTACCGTAAGGGGGATAACCGGCTGCAGTTTATCCTGTATGGAAAAAATGCCTCCAATCTTGGTTCCGTAATGGTATTGAAAGATTTGCGGCTGGACATCATCCGGGATTCGGTAAAAAGTGTAAATGAGATCATCGCCTTGGATCAGGCTCCTGTTTATCCCATCAACAGTACTTCTGCTTTTGTTGCTGACTACTGGAAGGATAAAGGACACAGTCACGCGCTGCTTTTCACGCCCAGCGGGACTTATGATAAAAATGCCAGAACTCTCCGCGGAGAGGAAAAAATCCATTTCCGTTCCAGGGAGCTGGATATAGACGGCGTTGGATTTGATGCCTTTTCTGACAGGAGATTTATTCATATCCGGTCGAATGTGCGCGTTGTCATCCGTCCGGAGGCGCGGGATCGTTCTTTGAAACAGAACGGTTTGAAGGGTGGAAAAAAAGACAGCAGGAAAAACAGTATAAAATCAAATACAGGAGATGTGAAAAAATGATTTTCCGGAAAAATTTTACAGCAGCAATGATTTGCTTTTTTCTCTTTGCCGGGGTGATGGAGTCTTCTGCCCAGTTCCCCGGATTCGGGTTCAACAACGGCACAAAGCGTGCGAAAGGACAGCCGACAAATGTCAAAGCGGAATCCATGGATATTGATATAAACAACAACCGGGTCATTCTTATCGGTAATGTGGATGTGGATGATCAGGACATGAATATCAAATGCCGGAAAATGATCCTTTTCTTTGCCGCCAATGATAAGAAGGAAGCAAAAAAGGGACAGAAAAATGATGATATGACTGCCCGGAAAATCGAGAAGATCGAATGTCTCGGGGATGTGGAGATCACCCGCAGTACCGGAAGTGGAAAAGACCGTCAGCTTCAGAAGGCGTATTCCGGAAAAGCGGTTTATTCTCTTGTGAACAACAAGATCACTCTTACAGAAAAACCGGTGGTCACCGGAAACGGCAGTATCCTGCGCGGAGAGTTTATCACCATTGATACCCAGACAGGACGCATTTCTGTATTGAGACCGGATTCCCGTATCGTCGGAGGACTCAACAGTGCCGCCGGAGTGGATGCAAAATAACAGAATAAGAGAGAATATATGACTGAAAATATTTTGAAAGAAAGTTCCGTTTCCGGTGGGGAAAATGGTCAGGATCTGCTGATGGAGGCAAAGGGGCTTGTGAAAGCCTATGGCGGACGCCGTGTGGTGGATCAGGTGGAATTGAATGTGAAGCGTGGGGAAGTTGTGGGACTTCTCGGTCCAAATGGTGCCGGAAAGACTACCAGCTTTTACATGGTCACCGGACTGATCCAGCCGGATTCCGGAGTGGTGAAATTCAAGGGCTTGGATGTGACGCATCAGCCTATGTATATCCGTGCCCGTATGGGGATGGGGTATCTTGCCCAGAATCCTTCCATTTTCAGAAAATTGACGGTGGAACAGAATATCATGGCGATCCTGGAGACTCTTGCCATATCCCGGAAGGAACGGAAGGCAAGATTGGAACAGCTTTTGGAAGAGTTGGAACTTACCCGGCTTGCCAAACAGCAGGCATTGACTCTCTCCGGCGGGGAACGCCGCAGGCTGGAGATCACCCGTGCATTGGTTTCCAATCCTGCGTTTATTCTTCTTGACGAACCTTTCAGCGGAGTCGATCCCATTGCCGTGGCGGATGTCCAGCAGATCATATACCGTTTGAAAGATAAAAATCTGGGTATCCTCATTACGGACCACAATGTAAGGGAAACTCTTGCCTGCGTGGACAGAGCGTATCTTATGTATCAGGGTAAGATCCTCTGCCAGGGGGACAGTAATTATCTGGTAAATGATCCGGAAGCCAGAAAATATTATCTCGGCGACATGACAATGTGATACGGTCAAGAGAGAGACTTTTCCGTTGAGACAATTTTGATTGTCATTTCCCTGTAAAAAAAGATATTATGAAAGACATTTTGCGTCTCTCATAATATCTTTTTTATTGCTGTGTTCCTTGTGTTTCTTTACAGAAAAACGGAGAAGAGTATCTCTGCCTATATCCGGAGAGTCATTACTTCAATGCTTCCAGCAATTCTGCGGGGGTGACAGAAGCTGTACCCAGTTTTGCCACAACGATCCCGGCGGCATAATTGGCGATCTCCGCTGCGGAAACAGGATCTTCCTTATTTACAGAAAGAGCAAGAGTGCTTGTGGTAATGACTGTATCTCCTGCGCCGCATACATCAAAAACTTCTTTGGCCCTTGTGGGGATATGAGTCATTTTTCCATCCGGTGTAAAAAGAGCCATTCCCTGTTCTGCAAGGGAGATGAGAAGATATTTCACCTGCCACTCTTCCCGGATCTTTCCTGCCACTTCCAGGAGTTCTTTTTCATCAAAACCCTCTTTGAGATTTTTTCTTCCCGCCAGTTCATACGCCTCATTTCTGTTGGGCTTCATAATGGCAAGACCTTTCAGACGCATGGGATTTCTCGGATTGGGATCAAGGGCTGCAGGGATATTTCTGCTGTTGGCAACATCAAGGATCTCCTGTGCGAACTCCTGCGTAAAAAGACCTTTTGCGTAATCTTCAAGAATAACGGCATCCGGAGGAGTTGTATCAAGAAGGGTTTTGAACTTTTCAAAAAGTTCTTTACGGATGGCTGCAGAAATAGGAGTTGTCAACTCTTCATCAATACGCAGCAGCTGCTGGGAACCTGCCATGACCCTTTGTTTTTTTACTGTTGGACGGCTGGAGTCGATCACAAGTCCGGGACAGGAGAC
>JAFVRL010000344.1 GCA_017504325.1 Lentisphaeria bacterium
AAGAGGATTGCCCCACTGGGGATAGGCATGATGATTGTCTTCCATGATCTGAAAATACCGCATCATCTCTTCTTCTGCGCCGGGATAGGCAAGAGAACAGAATTTTCTCAGGACTTTTTCCGGATCGGCAGAAGTATCGAAAAGAAATTTTGCCTGCATATACTGCATGGGAATGGATTGGAAAAGAGAAGTATTGCCGCCATCGCTCCATCTTGTCCCCAGAGCTTTTCCCTGCATGGATTTATAGTGGTGGGCAATATTCATGGGATTGATGATGGGATAATCTTTCCATTGGAACCCCACACGGTTGTACTGACGGAAAAGGATGATCGCTCCGGCTTTGTCCCATTGTTCAAAAAGCGGCAGGGCTGCTGTAAAATTCCGGGAGGAGGGGAATCCGTCAGCTATTTCGATGACAAAACACTTTTCCAGTTTGTCAATACCTGCGGGAACATGGTAAAAGTAATTCCCTTTTTCCTGTGTCATCACATAGATATGGGGATATACTTTATGGATCTCTCCGGCAAGAGAGTTGATGAAAGTATAGTAGTAATTGCTTATGTCTTTATATTCCGAACACTTTTCACATTCACAGATCCTTGCGGATGTATCCCGGAAAATACGGATATTACGACATTTTGTTCCCCGTTTTTTTATTTCCTCAATGGCTCCTTCCGCCATCAGACGCAAAACTTCCGGATTGGTAAGACAGGGTACATCATAATCCTTTTCGTAATATCTTTTTCCGTTGCGTATGCCTAAAAGTGCAGGATTTTTCTTTGCAAGAGTTTTCCAGTCAGGTCCCATGTAATAGAAATCCGGACTTGCATAATCCGGCAGAGAGCAGAGCATCTGCTTGAAAAATTTGTAATAATCAGAGCTTGTGAACTCTTTTTTACTGCTTCTGGAATATAAGGCAATACTTCTTGCCGGATAGGAGGGGACGGGAATATCTGCTTTCTTCAAAGTGAGAGGGGTATTGCTGAAAAGTTTTTCCCCGTTTTTACCGGGAGCAAAAAATTCGATACCTGCATATCTGCTCAAAAAATAGTAAACCCCCAGAAGTGTTCCTGTTCTTCCCCGGGTTGCCCAGGGGGAGATCCCCGGATCATCCATACCGTCAATAAGAATGGCAGGCACTGCCGGATCGGTGGAGGGGAAGAGCCCGAATTCCCGCATGGGGGCTGCTGCAAAAAGTTTTTCTGCTTCTCCTTTTGTTCTTCCGATATAAAAACGCATTTCCTTTGTTTTACTGCCGTTGAAGACAATGGGGGAGGAGTAAAGACGCTTGAGATAGGAAAGAAGTTCTTTTGCAGAAGTTTCCTGTACTTTGGAAGGATTTTGTGGCGTATAAATGGAAAAATATTTTTCCTTTGCAAAGCATTTTGCTTCCTGCAAAGGCGCGGGATTTTTCTTATCGCAGACCGGAACATTTCTGATATTGCCGGAACGGGAAACGCCTGTTTTGCCGGAATAACAGGAAACCAGCAGAGATGCCAGTATGGCAGGCAAAAGAGAATGGAAAAAACTTTTTTTCATTGCTGAACCTTTGTTTTATAATGTTATTTTTGATGCTTCTTCCACAAGAGCGGCAAAATAAAGAGGCCCGATATCATCCATGCGTTCCGGGTGGAATTGGACACCAAGCACCATTCTTTCCCCCGGTCTTTCTATGGATTCAACCGTACCGTCAAAGGCAAGGGAGGAGATGAAAAGATCTTTGCCCAGATACTCTTTTGTCACCGCCTGATGGTGGAAACTGTTTACCGTAAATTGTTCCCCTTTTTTCAGAGAGAGAATACGGCTCATAAAACCTTCTTCTGTAATTGCCGCTTGATGATACAAACCGTTTCTGTGGGCTTCATTTGCATTGGGGAGATGCTGGAGAAGCTGACCGCCGTGAAGGATGTTCAATAACTGGCATCCGGCACAGATCCCCAGTATGGGAAGAGTGCCTGTTAATGCTTCCTTACCGAACTGCATATCAAAAGAGGGACGTAATCTGGTAAGATCGGTTTCCGGTACGGGTTCCTGATCGTAGAAAGAAGGGGGATAATCCTTGCCACCGGAAAGCAGAACGCCCTGCACCCTGCCCAACATTTCCCTGCTGTATCCTTCATGGAGAAGGGAAGGAACAAGATAGGGATCCCCGCCTGCCGCCCAGACCCTTTCTGCATAAGAGTCGATAAGGTAATGTATTTCCCTGTTATTCAATACGGTCATGGACATATTGACGGCAATGAGGGGACGCTTTTTCATTGGATCTTCTCCCACGCACTCTTTACCACTTTTCCGATAAGGGCGGTATAGGGATCTTCACAATCATGGTAAAGGGCATAGATCTGGGGACTCCAGCTTTTCACCGGTTTCAGACCGGGGATACCGTTGACCTCCATGATCCGGAGTTTGCCGTCAGAACCCTCCCGCATATCAATACGCACATGATCGAAGCATTGTAGGGCATCGGAGGCCTGTTCTGCAAGGGAGATTGCCTCTTCCATGTGATCATCGGGCCGGATAAGATGGGTAAGCCCCACGCCCCGCAGATCACTTCTTAAAATATGGTATTTACCGAAATGTTCTTCTGCAACGGTGACTTCCCCGGGGAGAATCTCCCGGTTTTTGCCGTTACCCAGAACAAGAACGGTATATTCCCGTCCGGGGAGATACTCTTCCACAAGGGCGGACTGCTGCAATTCATCCTGAATGAACCGGATCTGTGCTTTAAGTTCCTCCATGTTCTGTGCCACGCTTTTATCACTTATACCGATGGAACGGGATTCCCCGTTGGGTTTGACAAAGGCAGGGAAGAAATCCACATCCTGTGCTTTTGCCGGCGGACAGAGGATATGTTTCGGGACGCGTACACCTGCTTTTTCCATTGCTTCATGGGTATCAAATTTTCCGATGAGAGCTTTCATGGTGGCGGCGGAAGGCCCGATATAAGGTATCTTCAATTCATCCAGTACATCCGCCACCCAGACCGCATCCGGGGGAATACCGATGATATCTTCCCTTGTGGTGAAAAAGTAGAGGGCGCTCCAGACGATATCGCAGAAACCTTCCTGCAATCCTTTTTCCATTTCCTGCCGGTTTTCCGCAAGAACGATACGGCAGTCGAAACCATTATCCTTAATGGCTTTTTCCACACATTTTGTCACATCCATATTTCCCCAGCCCTGGGCATCGCCCCCGGCTCCGGTAACAAGTACGACACAAGGAGTTTTTGTCATTTTCCTATCCTTATTTTTATGAGATTGCAATGGAGAATAAAGCAGGATCTTCCTGCACATTTTTCAAGGCTTCGGCTATCTGCGGGGCGTCTTTCATAAAAATGGAAGGCATATTTTCTTTTGCCCCGTCAAAAAGTCCGATACGGGAAACATATTGGAAACTGCACCCTTTTCCCGTTACCATTTGCGCCATGGAGTCATTGGGGTTGAGGATCACCGGAACATATCCCCATTTTTCCGCAAAGGCTTTCTTCCATATTTCTTCCGCATAGGCAAAATGGGTACAGCAGAACGCAAGGGCGCACTTTGCCCCTGCCGGAAGTTCCGGAGAATTTGCGGCAAAGGATTCAATAAGAGCCTTTACTTTTTCTGTGGCGGGACCGCTTTCCAGAGATTTGGCAACGCCGGGACACCCCAGAGAATGGATCCTTCTTTCCTCTATTCCCGCTTCCAGAAGGCGGGAGGCATATACATTGGATTGTACCGTACTTTTTGTCCCCAGGATCAGAACATGGGAGGCGGGATCTTCCTTTGTGAGAAAATCTTTCATTCCCTTTACGGCGATATCCACGATCCCCTCAACGGGAAAGGCGGGAGTGTACCATTTCAACAGTCTTTCCAGAATAATGGAAACCGTATTACAGGCAATCAAACACAGATCCGGGGAAAATTTTTTCATGCCTTCCAGAACATTTTTCAGCATCTTTTCCTGATCGGATACTGTAAGGTCATTGAAGCCCAGATCCTTATCAGGAAAGGCATTGAAATAGATGATCTCCTTTTCCTCTTTCTCCTCTTTGCGGGCGGAGGAAAAATAGGCGGAGGCGATATTCAATCCACCCAGACCGGAATCACAGACAATGATCCTCTGTTTTTCATTACTCATGATCCACCTTGCGTGTCATATATTCTTTTACCATATCAAGATACTCTTCCGGGACATCATCAATATTTCCGTCAGCGATCCTGGTGAGTCCGTCCAGCCATTGGGTACTGTGCTGGATGCAGGTCAGACGGTTCCTCTGCATGGCGGCAGCTCCTTTGGGATCCACTTCATATTTGGCAAGGATCCTCTTCAATTCATCTTTATACCCTTCTATACCATTACAGGCAAGAACCGCATTCCACGCCTGTTTTGCTGTTTTTTCATCGGCAAGGGGGGCGGATAGTTTTGCAAAAAGGGTTTCAAATTCCTCTTTTTCCTTCCCTTCCAATTTCTGTAAAGAGCGTTCTTTGATGCGGTAGGGGACTTTTTCACAGTTTATTATTCCCTCTTTTCCCGCTTCAATGGCAAGATAGAAACCTCTTTTCCGGTAGAAAAATTCCTTCTGGTCAAAGACAAAGTTGCCCAGACTGAAAAACGCTTTGCATTTGCCGAACTGTGTCATACCCTGGGGTACATGGGGATGATGACCGATGATGAGATCCGCCCCTGCTTCTGCAAGAGTCCTGAATGCCTCCCATACATAAAAGGAGGGATAGGGCTGGTATTCCAGACCGCTGTGGGAGGAAACAAGGATCACATCAAATTCTTTTCTTCTCTCCCGGATCTCATTGGCAAGGATCTTTACTTCCCAGGGACGCACGCCCGGTTTGCCGATGCCCGCCCCCATCATATCTTCCCCTTCGGAAAGAGTGAATAAACCCACTTTGATGCCGTTTTTTTCAAAAATAAAAGGTTCTCTTGCTTCTGTAATATCGTCACCTGCCCCTACAGGAGCAATATGATTTTCCTCCAGAAGTTTCCTTGTTGCCGCATAACCGGGTAATGCACAGTCGAAAGTATGATTGTTGGCGCATACAGCCACATCAAAGGGGACAGCTTTCAATGACGCGATACTTTCCGGTTTTCCCCACAGGGCAGGA
>JAFVRL010000345.1 GCA_017504325.1 Lentisphaeria bacterium
CTTTTCTTTTGGGACTCGCCATTTTGTGCGTTGGGTATTTCACCTACGGAAAACTTATTGAAAAGATCCTGGGACCGGATGACCGGGATACTCCCGCCGTCGCATTGAAAGACGGGGTGGATTTTCTTGTTCTCCCCAACTGGCGCAATATGCTTATCCAGTTGCTGAACATTGCCGGGGTTGGACCTGTGATCGGGGTCATTCTGGGATGTAAATTCGGAGCCATCGTTTTTCTGATCATCCCCATTGGAAATATCATCGGGGGAGCTGTCCATGACTTTATCGGCGGCTTCATGTCCATGCGGTATAAAGGGGCAAATCTTCCTAAAATCATCAAAATGATGCTGGGAGCAGGTTATTACAGGATTTTTTCTGTTTTTGTCTGTATTCTGCTTCTGCTTGTGGTTGCTGTATTTATCAATGTTCCTGCTGAACTTCTGAAAGTAACGGTTCTGAAAAGTGAATGTTTTACAAAATTCCTTGCAGATATGGGGGTAAATAACATTCCCCTTACCGTATTCTGGGCGGCAGTGGCACTTATCTTTATTTATTATATCTGTGCCACTTTGTTCCCTGTGGATAAAGTTATCGGTATGATCTATCCTTTCTTCGGACTTCTTCTCCTTATCGGAAGTTGTGCATTGTTTGTGATGCTGGTCATTGCCGGGTGCAAAGATCCCTCTCTCTTCCTGGAATCTGCCGCATTCAAGGCGGGAATGATCAGACAGCCCATTGTTCCTGTACTTTTTGTTACCATTGCCTGCGGGATCATTTCCGGATTTCATGCCACACAGTCCCCCATTATCGCCCGTACGATGAAAAGCGAAAAGTTTGCCAGACGGGATTTCTACGGTATGATGGTTCTGGAAGGGATCATTGCCATGATCTGGGCGGCAGGCGGGATCGCTATTTACAATCTTTTCCCCGCATTGATGAAAATGAACCCCAACTATGTTCTTGAACGCATCACCACCTATTTTCTGGGCAATGCCATGGGGATCATTACGGTTATTGCCGTTATCGTTCTTGCTGTTACTTCCGGGGATACGGCACTACGCAGTCTGCGGCTTTCTGTTGCGGAAATGTTCAAGGTGGGACAGGCAAAGTTCCTCAACCGTATCCTGCTCATCCTTCCCATGATCTTTATTATTTCCCTTCTGCTGATGTGGTCTGCGAAAGATGCCCAGTCCTTCGGGAATATCTGGAGTTATTTTTGCATGGGGTAATCAGGTGCTTGCCGCTTCCACACTTCTTGCCGGGGCTGTTTATCTGCTTATGCAGAAAAAGAATTGCCTTGTTGCTCTTCTCCCCGGGTTGTTTATGACCTTTATTGTTATTTGTTACATTCTCTGGGTCTCTCCTGCCAATACAGGAACCAATGGACCCTGGGGGCTGGGGATCGACCTTAAATATGCCTATTTGCATGCTGTGGAAATCAGTCTTTTTATCGGTTGGCTTGTTGTCCTGCGCGGGAAAAAACTTGCACAGAACGGTCTGGATGATGAATTCCGGAAAGAAAATGAGTAATAAACAGGCATTTTCCCCTGTTGATATGCGGGAGGGATCGGCGGTCAATGGTCGATCCTGATAAAACAATTCCTCCCCCGGCAGACGGAGCGGATTCCTGAAACGGATGACAGGACGTTGCCGGGTAAACGGGATTGGAGACCTGACGGCAGATTTGCTGTCGGGGATCTTGTGATGAACCGTTATAAAGTTCTTGCCGTGCTTGGACAGGGCGGCATGGGGGGGTATAAGTGTTTTGATGAAGGTTTCCGGAATAGAAATTGCCTTGAAGACGCTGGTGCCTGAACTCTTATGCAACACATTGGAAATGGAAGACATCAAGGTCAATTTCCAGTTGACCGCAAAACGTGTCCATCAGAACAGGTAATACTGCCGTTCTGCCTGCCAGACCGGATAAACGCGATATTTGTCTGGGATTCCGGGTCGCGCTTGTTCCTGTCCGCTGAACGGACTTTTTTACGGGGGAAAATCAGAAGAAATAATTAAGATTGCACATGTCCCGTGCCCCGAAGAAGATCCGGCGGGAATATATACTTTGATCCGATCCCGAAAAAATTTTTCTGTCAATCCGGAAGACGGACTGACAGAAAAATCCTGTAAGGTTATTGATTTTCCTCATCTCCAAGTTTCTTTGCCAGTTTGGCAAGTGTGGAAAGATCCAGCTTGCCGCTGCCCAGCATGGGCAGACTTTCAATGTAGACAAAGTTCTCCTCTTTGGGGATCCAGAGATTGGGAATGCCTCTCTCCCGGAGCTGTTGGATAAGTTCGCCGGGAATGATCCTTTCCCTGTCTGTATAAAAGACAAGGAGTTTCTCCCCTCTTTTGGAATCCGGCGCACCGCAAACCGCAAGAAGGCGCTCATCCAGAAGCAGAATATTGTTGAGTTCCCGTTCCACCAGTTCGTGGGGGACCATTTCCCCTGCAATCTTGGAAAAACGGGAGATTCTGCCGGTCAGAGTGATAAAACCGTTGTTATCCATACGGGCAATATCTCCGGTAATGTACCAGTTGTCTTTCAGAACTTCAGCGGTTTTCTCCGGATCTCCCAGATAGCCCTGCATGACCACCGGTCCTTTGACGATAAGAAGTCCGTCTGTATTGGCAGGCAGAAGCTCAAAGGTTTCCGGATCCACGATCTTGATGCACACTCCCGGTACCGGCGGTCCGATACTTCCCCGTTTTGCCACCGTTGTTCCCAGTTCCATGAGGGAGTTTGCAAGATTGATGGAAACAATAGGGGATAATTCCGTACACCCATACCCTTCGGCAATGGCAAGACCGGTAAGATTGAAGAATCTGTCTGCAATATCATCACGCAATTTTTCCGCCCCGGTTACCACAAGACGCAAACTGCTGAATGCCTCTTTGGGACAACGGCGCATGTAGGTGAGAAGAAATGCCGGAGTTGCCATCAATACTGTGGGCTTTCTTTCCAGCATGGCTTTTCCGATTATGCCTGTTTCCAGCGGACCGGGGACAAGTATCGTTTCCGTTCCGGAAATCACCGGCAGCCACAGACAGACATTCAAACCGAAGGAGTGGAAGATCGGCAGATTCCCTAAAATCCTGTCATTTTTGTTCCAGCCGATGGAGTTGATGACCGCTGTTGCGTCACCGGTAATATTGTGGTGACTCAACATGATCCCTTTGGGGGTACCGGTACTGCCGCTGGAAAAAAGGATCACAGCCGTTCTGTTCACATCTTTCCAGGTGACAGGAGAGACAAGTTTCATAAGTTCTTCTGCAGTGAACAGAAATGCAGGAATACTCCAGAACAGACGGGCAAAACTTTTTTCAGTTGCCGGAAGTATATCTTCCATAAAGACCATATTCTCTCTTACCTCCATTTTCAGGGAATCCACAAATTCTCTGCTGGTGAGGATCTTTTTTATGCCGGTCTTTTTTACTGCCTGTTCAAAGGAATCTCTGGAAGAGGTATAGTTGAGTACAGCCGGTGTTCTATCTGCAAAAAGTACCGCAAAAAATGCCAGAACCGCCTGTATGGAATTGGGCAGCATGATCCCGACATAAGTTGTGTTGTCTTCTTCCAATATGGCACGCAGTTTTCTGCTTAACAGGATGACGGAAACAAGAAGAGATATATTGGCAGGAGCGTTTTCGCCGTTCTGGGTAAATTCCCGGATCAGACGCCGGAAAGGAAATTTCTTTGCAATGAAAGCAAACTGGGCGTGAAAGGGACGCTCCTGGGGACCGGAGATCAATTCCGTTTCGGCGGCAAGTTCCGTAAGACGGATACGCAATTCATAACTGCTGACCATACGGGGCAGAGGTTCTCCTATGGTGACGGTTGCCGGATGGGGCAGTTCATTGGGCCAGCGCAGTTTGAATTTTCCCAGATAACAGGAGAAAATACTGCCCCAGGTCATGCCGATACGCAAAGGAATGATCGGTACTTCCATATTATCCGGGAGCATGGAACTTACACCGTCTTTAAATTCTGACATCGTTCCGTTTCTTGTGATCTCCCCTTCCGGAAATACACAAACAAGTTCCCCTTTTGCAAGAGCCTTTTTGGTTTCTTCAAAAAGCCGTTTGAGTTTTTTGGGACTTGTGGGATTTACTTCAAAAAAACCTGCCCCCCGGTACAGCGGACGCATAAAAGCATTGCGGAAAAAACTTTCATGCAGCATAAAGCGGATAGGTCTTGTAGTTGCCGCTGATATAAAGAATATGTCCACAAAAGAGGCGCGGTTTGCTACGATGAGGGCAGGACCTTCTTCCGGCAGCCGTTCCTTATGGAAGATCCGCAAACGGTAAAGAGTCCCGAGCAGAAGTTTCATAAGCATCCGCAGAAGGAACTGGGACATGAAGGTAAAGGTCACTACGGCAAGAAGAAGGGTGAATACCGCAATGAATGTGGTTGCTGTATATACCTGTATGTTGTAACGGTAGAGCAGACAGGATAAGGCAATGGCAAGAAGGATCCCCAATCCGAAAGGCAGATAAAACCAGGAAAAAAATGCGCTCCGCAGAGATTTTTTTACAAAATATTGCTGATATGCCTGCACCGGGACAAGCATGATACCGGAAAAGATCCCGAAGAAGAAAAGAAAAATCGCCAGAAGCCCGCTTTCAATGACCACATCTGAATAAAAAGGAAGGGTTCCGGTCAACAGAGATAATATTGCCATTGCCAGTACGGAAGGGGGAACAAGACCGAGTTCCACATTGTTTCTTGAGAGCCAGCCGCTGATGAGACAGCCGCAGGCGCATCCCAGAACGGGTGCCGGTAAAAGGAAGTAGCTGGTAAGCTGACTGGTCATCTGATCATCCTGAATGGAGAAAATATACTGTACCGTCATGGCGGAAACAAAGATCATAATGGCAAAAATATAACTTTCCCCGATCCCGGTGAAAACCAGTTCCCTGTACCGTGGTTGATCCCGCAAAGAATCCAGCCATCTTCTCGGCAGTTCTGAAAAACGGATATTGTGTTTGAGGGCGAGGTCGGGAGTCAGTCTTGTCGCAAGCGCAAGAGAATAAAGAGCAAGGGCGGCAGACAGCAAGCCGGCAAAATATTCCGGACCGCCGAACTGATTTTCTATAACATAGAGCCAGATGGCTGTGGATGCTCCTGCGGCAATCCCGAAAAAGGTCGCAGCTTCTGTTGCTGCACTTGCTTTGGAGAGAAGAGGGCGGGGGACCATTTCTGCCGCATAACATTTCAGGGCAGGGCGGAACATGGCGTATTCAATTCCCTGCAGGACTACCGGAAGAAAAAGCAGAAAACTGCTTTTCGGAGCCAACAGCAGAATAAAGAAAGCAATGGTCGCACTGAAAAATTCTGAAAAACGGGAGAATGTCACCACATTGCGGCAGGAAAACCTTGTAGTCAGGTAATGGACCGGGATCCCTGTGAAAAGCATAGGCAGGGCAAAAAGCGCATAGGTGAAAAGCACATTCATGGCAAGTCTGTCAAACAGCATATTGTGATAGTGGACAAAAAGTGCTGTAAAAGTACAGAAAAATGCCGGATTGAAGGAACTTAAAAAGTTTGTCCTTGCCAGATTGGAGAGCATACTGGTATGGGGCTTGACTGGTTCAATCATATTTCAAAATCCGGGTATTGCAATGTCTTTTGTAAAGTTGTTTCTCATTCGGCTCTCTGGATGATGGTGAAACATCTTTCCGGATCTCCGGAGGCAAGGCAGGCGGCTTTCAGGCGGCCGTCGTAGAAGAGATTGCCTATGGCGGCAAGGATCTTGAGCTGGGGGGCAGCATTTTCCTTGGGGGTGACGATCATAAAAACAAGTTTCACGGGCAGGGCATCCGGAGACTGGTAATCCTGTATGCCTTCCGGACAGATGGCGAGGGCTATACAGGAAGATTCCAGTCCGTTTACAGAGGTGTGGGGAGTGGCAATGTTTTTTCCGATGCCTGTACTCATAAGTTCCTCTCTGTGCATGATCCCCCATTCCAGATCGTCTTCTGTGCCGAATTTTTCTTCAGAGGCGATCGCTTTAATGAGTGCTTTGAGAACATCATCTTTTTTCTGTTTCCCTCTGAAATAGAAAATACGGGAGACACTCATCAGAGAGGTCAGACTCTGAACGGTATTTGCTGCATTTGTTTCGTTTGTTGCCATCATCCACTCCGCAATATATCTGTTTTTTCCATTTTCCGCTTTTTTTTTCTGTTCCGGTAAATGGAAAAAAGTGTTTTTATCATATTTTACGCGTTCTGTACTGGACATTTTAAAAAAACGGCGTAAATTATCTCATCAGTGACTTTAAAATCACACCCATATAAAAATAACCGGATTTTGTGAATATGGCAAGTCCGTAATTGAAAAAAATGCATTTTTTTTAAATAAAAAGGTGCTTGGAGAAGTTTTTTTTACTTTTTTCAGACACCGGAATGTAAAAAAGGAGAATCTTATGCGCGTATTGGTACTTGGCAGCGGCGGTCGTGAACATGCGATTTGCGACGGATTGAAACGAAGTGCGGAAGTAACAGAACTCTTCTGCAGTCCGGGGAATCCGGGGATCGCAAAGATCGCAAAATGTGTGACACTTTCCGGTGAGGGGGAGGATATTGCCGATTTCGCTGAAAAAAACAATATCGATCTTGTGATGGTCGGCCCCGAAGCCCCTCTGGTGAAGGGTGTCACCGACGCTGTCCGGGCAAGGGGGATCGCTGCTTTCGGACCTTCCGGAAAGGCTGCCCAGCTGGAAGGCAGTAAGGATTTTGCAAAAAAATTCATGGTGGAGAACAATATCCCCACCGCTAAATATATGAGTTTCACTTCTGCAGAACCGGCATTGGAATATGTGAGAAGTGAATATGCCGCAGGCAGGGAAGTGGTTGTGAAAGCGGATGGACTTGCCGCCGGAAAAGGTGTGATCGTTGCTGCAAATCAGCAGGAAGCGGAAGAGGCTGTCAGAGAATGTTTTTCCGGAGCTTTCGGCAGTGCCGGAAGTATGGTGGTCATTGAGGAACTTCTGATCGGTGAAGAGGCCTCCATCCTTGCTTTGACCGACGGCGAAAACATCCTTCCTCTTGCCTCCTCCCAGGATCACAAGAGATTGCTTGACGGGGATAAGGGACCCAATACCGGCGGTATGGGGGCATATTCTCCTGCCCCGGTGGTAACCGATGCTCTCATGGAAAGAGTGCAGAAAGAGGTTCTTGAAAACTTCCTGAAAGGTTTGAAAAAGAGTGGTCTCTTCTATCGCGGGATCATCTATGCCGGGATCATGGCGACAAAAGAAGGACCCAAAGTACTGGAATTCAATGTGCGTTTCGGGGATCCGGAAACCCAGGCGGTGCTGCCCAGACTCAAAAGCAGTCTCTTTGATACTCTGATGAAAACTGCACAGGGAAAGGTGGGGGAACTGGATCTCAAGTGGGATGAAAGAGTGGCTGTTTCTGTTGTCCTTGCCTCCGGCGGCTATCCCGGGACTGTGGAAAAAGGTTTTGAGATCACCGGTATGGATGCCGCAGAAGATGCCGGATGCAGAGTTTATCATGCCGGTACGGTTGTGAAAGATGGAAAAATCGTCAATTCCGGCGGCAGGGTGCTGGCTGTAACTGCTTTCGGTAAAGATGTGCCGGAGGCAATCGCTTCTGCATATAACGGAGTGGA
Source organism: Lentisphaeria bacterium (assembly GCA_017504325.1). Classification (GTDB taxonomy): domain Bacteria; phylum Verrucomicrobiota; class Lentisphaeria; order Victivallales; family UBA1829; genus RGIG5327. The sequence continues at coordinate 7,634 of JAFVRL010000345.1, forward strand.
AAAGATCTCCTGGAAGGATATGCAGTACCGTAAAGACATCGCACAGAAGGCAGTCAACCGGAATAAATAAGTCTCTTTGACGCGGGAAAAAAGATAAAAAAGTGCTTTTTCCCCGGAAAAAAAGCGTTTTTTCAGAAAATGCTCTTGCAAGTTTGCTTTTTCCGGTATAAATTTATAAAGTGAAATGGAAAAAACAGTTAAAACCAAAAATACAATAACAAGGAGTTTGAAAATGTTGAAAAAAATGATGTTTGCTCTGGTCGCTGCTGCCGCAGTATTCACCTTCAGTGCCTGCTCTTCTGTAGAGTATGCCACCACTCTCAATGATCAGAGACTTTCCGCTTCTCCCGAACTTACCTCTCTGGGGCATGTGAACGGAGAGATCTGGGGTATCTATCTTTTTGATATTGCCCTTGTCACCGGAAGTTCCGACAGACCCGGCAATATGGTATGCTTCAGCGATACCGTCCGTGTGGACAATGCTGTGAAAATGCTTACTGCCCAGGCCGCCAGAAATCTGGATTCCAGCGCAGCGATCCTTGATCTGCGTTCCACCCGCAAAACCATCTGGCTTTTCCCTCTGCTGTTCCTCAACTCTGTGCAGGTCAGCGGAAATGCTGTGAAGTAAGGTTTTACAGAGCATAGATTGTTCTCTGTATGATTTCTTCGGAAAAACAACAGTAGATATCATCGGGGGAGTTGTATTTCTCCCCCTTTTTTTATTCCGGTGGTTTTTATGCCTTCAAAAGCAATCAAAGAGAGTTATTCCTGTAAAAGACGGAAAGATTTTGTTACTGGTTTTGCCATAATCTTTTTCTTTCTTGTCGTTTGTTTTGAATTGTATGTTGTGATCTGGATGCCCGTTCAGCTGCAGCAGAAGAATATGCTGGAAACACACACTGCCAGAGAAAAACTTATCCGCAGATTTGATTCCTTGCGCAGCGTCTGCAATGCGATGCATGCATCAGGAAAAGGTTTTGCCAGGGGGGAGAGACTTCTTGTGCTGCGTGTTCTGAATATTTATGCCATATATCTGCGGAACAATGCGGAATATATGGACATCAATGAGATCATGGAACTGCAGCGTACCCTGGGGCGTTTTGAGGCATTGGTCGCCTCCTGGCGCAGAGGAAAAAATTGTTTCATAAAACTGGATTTCAATCTGGCTCCAGCCATGACTGCTCTGGAAAAGAAAAACAATTTATAGTGCGTCCTTTCGGGGAAATGTTCAAATGGATCATCCTCATCGGGGTGGCAGGGGATGACCGTATATCATAATCAAGCAGTACCGCCCGGAAGAAGAGGAAAAATGGATATTGTCAAAGAGAGACCCATTGTATTTTTTGATCTTGAGACCACCGGTGTCAATATTATGACTGACCGTATCATTGAGATCTCCGTCGTAAAGATCTTTCCTGACGGAAAACGGGAGGTCAAGACCC